>JBDTFN010000115.1:0-13692 GCA_039937915.1 Jatrophihabitans sp.
GGCCCAGTAACGAAGGACCAGCACCTCGCGCTGTCGGCGGGGTAGGCGACGCAGCGCGGCGACGACTTCTTGGTGTTCCTCGGCGAGCAACAGGGCAGAGTCGGCAGGCGGCACGGCGTCCGGCTCAGCGACGCGAAGATGGCGACGCACGATGCCTCGCCGGCGTTGGGTCGAGCGAGCGCCGTTGACGACGGTGGCGCGAAGATAGGACGCCGCGGCCGACGTGTCGGCGAGGGACCCCCAACGCTGATTGAGGGCAGCGAAGCTGTCCTGGACCAGCTCCTCAGCGAGGGCGCGATCGTCGACGAGGAAGGATGCGAGCCGAAGCAGATTGAGTCGGTGCGAGCGATAAAGACCTGCGATCGACTCGTTGCGCGCAGCGATATCGGCGGGTCCGGGTCCTGCCACCGAGTCCGCGTCTCCCAGAGCTGAACCGCGCACCCCCGTCCACCTCGCTCCGCGCCAGAGAAAGAACCTTTGACTATTAAGACACTTTGGCGGGCCCCAGGTTGAGTTGCGGTTCGCACGAATTCAGCCGCGCGCCGCATCGCGGCGGCCACTTGTTCGAAGACCGATCAGCAGCAACACTCCCCAGAGCAGGAAGAGCGGATCCCAGAGCGCAGCGTGCCCGAGTCGGGAGGCCGTGACAGTCCCGTCGACAGCGATCCCAACCCAGGCCCCCACCGCGTTCAGACCGCCATAGAGGATCAACAACAATGCTCCGGCGAGCAACAATCGGCGCCACGCCACCAGAGAACCAGGCAGTCGTCCCGCTTCGTAGGCAAGCGGACACAGCGCGCCGCCGACCTTGATCCCGGCAATGACCAGCAACGCCGCCCCGGCTGCCAACGGCCGTCGGTCGGCCAGATCGATCGCCCATCGGCCGACGGTGTCCAGGAGCCAACGGCCGCCGAACGCCCAGTAGAGGCTGAAGGCTCCGTGCACCAGTCCGGCTGCGGCGGCGCCGAGCAGCACACGGTGTGCCGCACGACTGCCCGACGGAGAAGAGCCGGCCCGCCGGGTCAGAGCCCTGGTCCGACGATGTTCGGGGTCTGCTCGACGCGTCGGAAGATGTAGAGGGCGGTGAGCTTGCCGTGGAAGGCGAACCACGGGTACCCCTCGTGCCCGATCGACCCGGTCTGGGCGTGAGCCAGCGCGACGTGCTCCAGGCGCCAGCCCTGCGACTCGACGCGGTCGATGACGTTCTCGCCGAGTCCCTCGCGCTTGGTGCGAGTGGCCGGGCCACGGGTCGGGTGGACGTAGCCCTCATCGCGACTGATGACCAGGTCGATCTGGAAGGTCCGCTCGCCGCGCATCCAGGCTTCGTAGCCCAGCCGCTCCGGCGTCGCCGACTCCTTCTCGCTGGCGTCCGACATGCCCCACTGCGCCTCTTCGGCCGCAGCCCTGGCGCGACTCGCAGAATCGTCGTTCATAGCCGCCTCACCCCGGTGTCAGTTTGTAGATGGCGCCGGCCAGGTCGTCGCTCACGTACAGCGCCTTCGTCCCCGTCACTGCCGCGACCGGACGTCCCCACCGCGACCCATCCGCCAACTGGAAGCCGGACACGAGGAGTTTGTTCGCGCCGAGCCGGCCGTTCGACCAGGGGAAGAACGAGACCGACGGCGCGCGTGGCGGGGTCCGGTTCCACGATCCGTGCGTCGCGACGATTGCGCCGGTGCCCCCGGTGCCCGGCAACGTCGCGAACGTCATCCCGAGCGGCGCGGAGTGCGCCGGGAAGCCGTTCTCCAGCCGCGGCAGCGTCGCACAGTTCAATTTCGCGCCGGTCGGGTTGGTGTCGACGTCGCGGACGTACGGGCGGTCGGTGTAGGCCAGCGGCGATCCCTTGACCCCGGGCTTCGTGTCCGGCTCCGGGTCGCAGTAGGGCCAGCCCAGGTCACGTCCGGCGGTGAGCTTGGCCAGAAGCTCCATGGGGTGGTCGTTGACGTAGGACTGCATGACCTTGCCGTAGTCCGAACGGCCGTCGCCGCCGTAGTCACGGTGATACGGGTAGGGCATCTGGTCGCGGTTGTTCACCGCAGTCCACAGCGCTCCGCCGGGGTCGAGGGCGAGCCCGGTGCCGTTACGCACGCCGCGCGCGAAGACGCTCACCTTTCTCGTTGTGGGCGACCAGCGCAGGATCGTCGCGCGCTGCGGCGACGCCGTCCGGTCGTTGGCCGAGATGTTGCCGGTGCTGCCGACCGACACGTACACGGTTCCGTCCTTCGCCACGACGACGCTCTTCAGGGCGTGGGCGTATGCACCACCGAGTTCAGGACTCTTGCTGTCCGGCAGCCCGGAGATGATCGTCCTTCGCGTCGAGACCTTGCCGTCGGAATACTGAAAGGTGTCGATCCGATTGCTCTCGGCGACGTAGAGGGTCGAGCCGCGAAACGCCATGCCGTGCGGCAGACGCAGGCCTGACACGAGCGTCCGTTTCGATGGTGTCGCTCGTCCGCTGCGCGGGGTGAGGACCTGGATGTCTCCGCTGGACGGGCGTGACACGAGCAGCCGAGCATCCGGCGTCTGCACCATCAGGCGGGCACCTGAGATACGGGCCCAGACCGACACCGTCCAGCCGCGAGGAATCTGCAGCGAGCGGGTCCGGTCGAACGGAGCGCCACCCATGCCGCTCGGCACCTGCACGCGGGCCGAGTACAGGGCGGCCCCGGCCGACGCCGGTAGCGGCGCCGGGTCGTTGTTCTTCGTTTGCGCACCGCAACCGGCAAGAGCGATCAGGGCTGCGGCGGGAAGCGCCCGGCCGAGTCGTCGCATGATGGCTCCTGGGGGAGGGAGTCGAGTCTGGATGACGGTACGCCGCGGCGTGGGCTCAACGTCGCGTTCAGGTGGGGACGCGGTACCGCTCAGTGCCCGCGGAACTGCGCGGGCCGTTTCTGCTGGAACGCGGCGACGCCCTCGACGTGGTCATGGGTCTGGAACAGCTCGAGTTGCCCTTCGCGCTCGGTCGCGTGGGCCTGGCGCAGCGAGGTGAGCGTGGCGTCGGCCAGCGCAGCCTTCGTGGCCGCGATCGCAGCGGTGGCCGAATGGGCGAGCTCGTCGATGATCGCGGCTACCTCGGTCTCGAACTCCGCGTCGTCGACCACGTGAGAGATCAGTCCCCATTCCAACGCGGTGTCCGCCGGGATCCGCTCGCCGAGCATCGCCATCCGGGCGGCCCGAGCCCGGCCGATCGCCGCCGGCACCAGGGCGGTCGCTCCGCCATCGGGCATCAGCCCGATGTTGACGAAGGCGAGCAGGAAGTACGAGCTACGCCTGGCCACCACGAGGTCGCAGGCCAACGCGATCGTGGCTCCGATGCCGACCGCCAGCCCGTTCACCACCGCCACGACAGGCTTCGGGCAGACCGTGATCGCCTCGACGAGGTCGTTGCCGGCCTCCAGAGTCGCGATCCGGCCGCGTGGATGATCCGGGATGGCCCCGAGTTCAGCGCCGGAGCTGAACGCTCGCCCGACTCCGGTCAGCACGACCACCCGGACGGCCGGGTCCGCGCCCGCCGCGCGCACCGCGGCCGCGGCGTCCTCGAGCAGCGCGGCGGTCAGCGAGTTCAGGGTCTTCGCGCGGTTGACGGTGAGCTGGGTGACGCCGTTCGCGCTCGTCACCTCGAGTTCCGCGTCGGACATCGGCACCTCGTGTCGGTCGGGTACCCGGATCGGGTCCGGCTGAGCTTACGACCGAGAACAGTTCAGCCTCGTAGGATTCGACAGGTGAGCACCGCGTGCCGGGCGCGGTGTGGTTGACGAAGGAGACCCATGAGGACGTTCGGATCTGTGCAGGAACTCGCGGGACTCGTCGGGGAGCCCGTCGGGGTGAGTGACTGGGTGCAGGTCACCCAGCGCGACATCAACACTTTCGCCGACGCGACCGGTGACCAGCAGTGGATCCACATCGATCCCGAACGGGCCGCCTCCGGGCCGTTCGGCACCACGATCGCGCACGGTTTCCTGACGCTGTCGCTGTTGCCGCGACTCTGGCACGACATCTACACGGTCGAGGGGGTCAAGCTGGGCATCAACTACGGCCTGAACAAGGTCCGCTTCCCCGCGCCGGTGCCGGTGGACTCCCGCGTGCGGGCGTCCTCGAAGGTGGTGTCGGTCGACGAACTCGGCGACGGGGTCTACCAGATCACCTTGTCGACGACCGTCGAGATCGAGAACGGCCCGAAGCCGGCCTGCGTCGCCGAGAGCGTCGTGCGCTACATCACGTGAGCGACCGCGGGTGGAGCCACGCCCGTCGTCATCACCCCGGGAAGACCAACTGCCGGTAGGCGCTGCCGTGAAAGACGAGAGGGGCGCGGTCGAACGCCCTCAGCCCGTGTATCTCGAGCAGGACGATGTCGTGGTCACCAGCGGGCACTTGGGCGTACACGCTGCACTCCAACCACAGACATGAGTTGTCGATCAGTACAGCGCCATCGGCCCCGTCGGTGACCCGTAGGTCGGCGAAACGCTCGACATTCTTTGCCGCGAGCGAGACGGCGATGTGGTCCTGGTCGTCGGCCAGGATGCTGACGCCCAGTCGGGGCGATTCGCGCAGTGAGGGCCACGTGTTCGACGTCCGGGCGATGCACACCGAGACGAGCGGCGGCCGCAGCGAGACCGAGGTGAAGGAACTTGCCGCCATCCCGATCAGCTGGCCGTCGCGAAGCGCGCACACGGCGCTGACCCCGCTGGGGAAGGTACCAAAGGCGTGGCGCAGCACCGCGTCCTCGAAAGGCGGATCGGCGCTCACGGCAGTCAGCCTGTCACGTACCGAACCCCTCGCGCACGGGGTGCCGCCGCGGGCTGCCGGCGGTAGTTTTGCTACCGGTCGCGGGTAGGGACGGGGGAGTCGGTGTCGGAGGCAACGCTGGTCGGCAGAGTCGGCACGGTGATCCGCACGGTCCGCGGCGGACGGATCCCCGGTGAGATCCGGGTTCTGGACTTTGGAGAACCCGTCCTGCTTCTGGCGTTCTGCGACGTCGCACTCGAGATCGGCCGTCGGGTGAAGGTCACGTCATCCCGGGGGTCTCGTCAGGTCGACGTCCAACCCTGGCCGTAGCCGTCGCGTTCGGGGGTTGATTGCGACGCCGGCGGCACCCCTGCTGAACGTCGTCCCACTCAGCGGGGCGCCATCCGGATCGCGCCGTCGAGGCGGATCGTCTCGCCGTTGAGCATCGCGTTCGCGACGATCGCGCTGACCAGTTGGCCGTACTCACTGGGCTGGCCCAGACGCGCCGGGTGCGGAACCTGCTTGCCGAGGGCCTCCTTGACGTCGTCGGGCAGTCCGCCGAGTAGTGGCGTCTCGAACAGGCCTGGAGCGATCGTCACTACCCGGATCTTGATGTTGGCCAGGTCGCGCGCGATCGGCAGGGTCATGCCGACGATGCCGCCCTTGGATGCCGAGTACGCGGCCTGCCCGATCTGGCCGTCGAACGCCGCGACCGACGCGGTGTTGATGATGACGCCGCGCTCGCCGTCGATCTCGTCGGCCTGGGCGATGCGCTCGGCAGCCAGGCGGATCACGTTGAACGTGCCGATCAGGTTCACGTTGATGATCTTGACGAAGTCGGCGAGAGGGAATGCGCCCTGCTTGCCCACGGTCTTGATCGCGTTGCCGATCCCGGCGCAGTTCACCGCGACCCGCAGTGGCCCGAGTGCGGCCGCCTTGTCCAGGGCAGCGGTGACGTCGGATTCCGAGGTGACGTCGCCAGGGCTGAAGACGGCGCGATCGCCGAGTTCGGCGGTAACCTGCTCGCCGGCCGAGGACGGCAGGTCGATGATCACGACAGCAGTCCCCTCGGAGTGCAGTTGCCGGGCGGTGGCCAGGCCGAGGCCGGACGCCCCGCCGGTGATGACTGCTACGGCTCCATCGAGCTTCACTATGTTCCCCTTCGTCGGTTGAGCTGTCCCACGATTCCTATCAGCACTCCCTGATCGGTTCAGATGGCGCGGTGCATGCCGTCACCAGCCACGGCTGGAACAGGTTGTCGGTGGCCGGTAATACCTTGCGCGCCATGGCGTACACATTTCAGATCACCGTCGACTGCGACGATCCGCACACGCTCGCCGATTGGTGGGCCGCAGCGCTGGGTTGGGACGTCGAGCCCAGCGACGAGGCGTTCATCCAACGGATGATCGACCAGGGTTACGCGACGCAGGAGGAGACCACCACGCACCAGGGCGCCCTCGTCTGGCGCACCGGTGCCGCGATATCGCATCCGGAGGGGACGGATCGCGCACCGCGGATGCTTTTCCAGGCGGTGCCCGAGGCCAAACAATCTAAGAACCGGCTACACCTCGATCTGCGCGTGAGCACCGACGACGTCGCTGCGGTGGTCCAGCGGCTCATCGCTGCCGGGGCGACGTTCTTGCACGAGGGTCAGCAGGGTCCGCACTCCTGGACGACGATGGCCGATCCGGCGGGCAACGAGTTCTGCGTCTCCGCGTGACACCGGCGACGACTGCGCGTGGCGTTGGCGCCAACTCCGACCTGTGGGGCATGAGCGAGAAGTCGCGCGCCGACACCGTCGTGCTGTTCAAGCGGGCGGCGGTGCACTCGGACGCGACGATGGTCGAGGAAGTTGCATGCGGATTCACCGCCGACAGCTAACGCCTACGATCTGCTGGTGACCAGCGCCGAGCCCGTCGTGATCTACACCGACGGCGCGTGCAAGGGGAACCCCGGCCGCGGGGGCTGGGGCGCGTGGCTTCGCATCGGCACGCACGAACGGGAACTGTTCGGCGGCGAACTGCAGACCACCAACAACCGGATGGAACTCACTGCGGTCATCGAGGCGCTCTCCGCGTTGAAACGACCGTGCGAGGTCGTGCTCTACACCGACAGCCAGTACGTGCGACAGGGCATCACCGCCTGGATCGAGAACTGGAAGCGCAGCGGATGGCTGACGACGGCCCGCAAGCCGGTGAAGAACGACGACCTATGGAAGGCGCTGGACGCCGCCGCGCAGCGGCACACGATCGACTGGCGGTGGGTCAAGGGTCACGCCGGTGACGTCGGCAATGAACGCGCGGACGCACTGGCCAACAAGGGTGCGGACTCGCTGCTGTGAATCGGGTGCGCCGGTGGTGGGACGACAGTTTCATGGCCACGGGCCGGACGAGAGTCCGTGAACTCGACCTCCGCACCCAGGCGCTCGCGCTGTGCGCCCAGCACGTGCTGTGCACGGCGCCACTCATCGTGGCCATGGCCGCGGTCCTGCAGCGGGAGAACGGCTCCGGCGTCGGTCACTACCTGGTCAAGTTCTTCGGGCTCAAGCACGGGGCGGCCAATTCTGTCGGGCAGCTTTTCAGCAGTTCTTCGCGTGAGATCGGAACGCCCACGCTCGTGCTCTCGATGCTCACCGCCATCGTGCTGAGCACCAGCTTGGGCGGCGTGCAGCAGCGCGTCTTCGAGATGATCTGGTCGCTGCCCAGGGTGAGCGGCGTCCGCAGTTACCTGCGCCTGGTGGTGTGGACGATCGGTCTGGCCGCGTTCACCGCAGGTCTGGTCGTGGTCACCAGATGGGGGCGCGACGTCGGGCACACCTTCGGTGCGAACGTACTCACCTCGCAGGTGTTCGAGGGCTTGCTGGTCGCGGCCTTCTACTGGTGGTCGCAGTACTGGTTGCTCGGCGGGCGGGTGGCGTGGCGTTTGCTTCTGCCGGGATCGGTGGCGGTCGGTCTCGGGACGATCGTGCTCGTCCGGATCTCGCGCGACGTCATCCCGGGACAGATCACCTGGATCACCTCGGCGTACGGCCTCATCGGCGCGATCTTCGTGCTGGCGGTGTGGCTGATGCTGCTGAGCATCACGATCTTCGGGGGGATCCTGATCGGCTTCCTCTTCGCCGATCGCACCCGCCACGGCACGGGCTCTGGCACGACTACCGGTGTCGCCGCGACGTGGCGCGAGCGGTCGCCACCGCGGCGAGGGGGTCCTCCGGCCACGGGTGCCGCGGGTAGCGGGCGCGCAGATCCGATCGGACCTGCGGATAGCCCTGAACCCAGAACGACGCCAGGTCCGCGGTGATCGCCACGGTCCGACCGGCGGGGGAGAGCAGGTGCGCGACCACCGGTGCGCGACCGTCGGCAAGGGTCGGGGTGCTCGTCCAGCCGAATGTCTCCTGCAGCTTGACCGCGATGACGGGCGGCTCCGCGCCGTCGTAACGCACCCGGACCCGAGAACCGGACGGCACGCTCAGCCGCTCGGGAGCCAGTTCGTCGAAGCGCCCGGCGCTCGGCCACGGCAGCAGCCGGCGCAGCGCTGCGAGCAGGTCGATGCGATCCAGGTCCCGCGGGCGACGGACCCGAAGCAGGTCCGGTCCGAGCCAGCGGTCCAGGTCGGCGAGCAGCGCGTCGTCGTCCACCGCCGGCCACGGCGCACCGAGCCAGGCGTGACAGAACGCGAGGCGTTCCCGCAGTTCCTTCGCGACGGGGCTCCAGTGCAGCACGCTCAGCCCGGACCGGGACAGCCCGTCGCGCACGGCTGCGGCCACGGCGAGTGGATCGGGTTCGGCCAGGACCGATTCGGACAGTTCGATCGCGCCGAGGGCCGTCACCCGACGGGCGACGAGGCCGTCGCCGGACCAGCGGATCTCCTCGACGCCCCGCAGCAGCGGGCCGGCGACCGACAACGCCGTCGCCTCGTCGATGGGGACCGCTGAGCGGATGCGTGCATCGGCTCGTCCCACGGGCCGGTCCGCGACCGCGATCGCGAGCCAGGTCGACCCCCGCAGCGCGGACGCCTGGTCGAGGGCCGCACCCGTGCCGCCGGCCATGAGGTAGCTGCTCGCGTCCGCGCCCCGCGCCCTGGCCAGCCGCTCCGGGAAGGCCAGCCCGACGACCGCGCCGACGGCCAGGTCGTCCGACAGCGCGGTGGCCGGTGTTCCGCCACGGCCGAGCCGGCGCACCTCGTCGCGCCATCGGGCGGTCGCGACGCGGTCCTGGCCCGTACGCAGTGCTCGCCAGTGTGCGGTCAGGTCATCGGTTCGCCCGCCGGGTCGGTCGTCACTGAGCAGGGCGACGATCTCGCGGGCCCGCGCCGCGCCGACGAGGGAAGCGCCGTCGAGGACCGCGCGCGCCAGCCGCGGATGGGCGCCGACCGCGGCGAGGGCCCGTCCGCGTTCGGTGATCCGGCCGTCCGTACCGAGCGCGCCGAGATCGCGCAGCAGGCCGGTTGCTGCGTCCAGCGCAGGGGCCGGTGGTGCGTCGAGCAGCGCGAGGCCGTTCCCGCCGGGAGCGCCCCACGCGGCCACGTCGAGGGCGAACCCGGCCAGGTCCGCAGTGCGGATCTCCGGCGCCGCGTGCGCGTCGAGGTGGACGTGGTCGAGCTCGGACCAACAGCGGTAGACCCGTCCCGAGCCCTCACGCCCGGACCGGCCCGCGCGCTGCGTCGCGGCGGCCTTCGACACCCGAACGGTCACGAGCGTGCCCAGCCCGCGGGCGTGATCGGTACGCGGCTCGCGGGACAGGCCGGCATCGACGACCGCGCGTACCCCTGGCACGGTCAGCGAGCTCTCCGCGACCGACGTTGTGACGATCACCCGGCGGATCGGTGACGGGGCGAGCGCGCGGTCCTGCTCGCTGCGTGACTGCCGGCCGAACAGCGGCAGCACCGCCACGCCGACCCCCTGGAGCTTGCGGGTCACCGTCGCGATCTCGGCCTCGCCGGGGACGAACACCAGCACGTCGCCCTCGCCCTCGGCCAGCGCGCGCCGGGTGACGTCCGCGACGTGGCCGAGCAGTCGCGGGTCCACCCGGGCGCCGGGCAGCAACGGGGTCGGCTGCGGTGGCGGCGCCCACACCACCTCGATGTCGAACAGCGCCGCCTCCGCGGTCAGGACGGGGACCTCATCGCCGCCGGTGGCGAGCGCGCGGGTCATCGCGACGGTGTCCGGCGTCGCCGACGTGGCGATCAGCGCGAGGTCCTCGCGCAGGTTGGTCCGGACATCGACGCAGAAGGCGAGGGCCAGGTCGGCGTCCAGGTGCCGTTCGTGACACTCGTCGATGATGACCGCACCCACGCCGGGCAGATCCGGTTCGCGTTGCAGGCGCCGCACGAGCAGTCCGGTGGTGACGACCTCGACCCGCACATCGGCGCCCCCGACCCGCTCGCCGCGCATCGCGTACCCGATGCGTCCACCCACGGGCTCGCCGAGCAAACTGGCGAGCCGGTTCGCGGCGGCCCGGGTGGCCATCCGGCGCGGCTCGGCAACGATCACCGTGCCGGTCGTCGCGTCGGCGAGGGCGAGCGGCAGCAGCGAGGTCTTGCCGGAACCGGGCGGCGCCACCACCACCGCGACGCCGCGGGCCCGAACCGCGTCGCTCACCTGCGCCAGCACCGCCTGGACCGGCAGATTGGCGCCGGGCGTCGACGCGTCCGGCAGCAGGGGCACGAGCCGACGCTAGCCGCATCGCGAGATGATGGTGCCCCGCCCCGCTCGGCCGAGAGGATCACCATGAGAGCCGTCACCTGTACCGACGCCAAGCTCGAGGTGACCGACCTGCCCGACCCCGAGCCCGCGCAGGGTCAGTTACTCCTCGATGTGCTGCGCTGCGGCATCTGCGGGTCGGACCTGCATGCGCGCAAGCACTGCGACGAGATGGCCGACATCGCGGGTGCGGTCGGTTACGACGCCATGTTCCGGTCCACCGACGCGGTAGTGCTCGGCCACGAGTTCTGCGGTGAGGTGGTCGGCCGTGGGCCGCGCTCCGGCAAGGGGTTCCGGGACGGCACCCGGGTCGTCGCGTTCCCGCTGGTACGCAGGGGAACCGACGTCCATCTGACCGGGCTGTCACCACTCGCCCCGGGTGGGTACGCGGAGAAGGTCGTGGTCGAGGAGTCGCTGACCTTTGCCGTCCCGAACGGTCTGGCGCCGGACATCGCGGCGCTGACCGAACCGATGGCAGTCGGTCTGCACGCGGTCCGCCGTAGCGAGATCAGCCGTCGACAGGTCGCGGTCGTCATCGGCTGCGGACCGGTCGGGCTGGCCGTGATCGGCATGCTCAAGGCCCGCGGCGTGCGCACGATCATCGCCAGCGATTTCTCCCCGGGGCGGCGGGCCCTGGCGACGGCGTGTGGGGCAGACATCGTGGTCGATCCCGGCGTGGAGTCGCCCTTCGCGTCCGCCGGCAAGCACGGTCATCTGACCACTGCCCCGGAGTTGCTGAATCTTGCCCTGGACTCGATGACCAAGCTGCGGCGCATCCCCATGGTCCCCTGGGAGCGCGTGTGGCAGCTCGCCGAGAAGGCTGGGGCGACGACACCGAAGCATCCGATCGTCTTCGAGTGCGTCGGGGTACCGGGGGTGCTCGATGAGTTGATCGCCACCGTGCCGCTCTACACGCGGATCGTCGTCGTCGGGGTCTGCATGGAGGCCGACCGGATTCGGCCGGCGATGGCCATCAACAAAGAGGTCGACTTGCGCTTCGTCCTCGGCTACACGCCGAAGGAGTTCCGCGACTCCCTGCACCTGCTCGCCGACGGCCGGGTGGACGCCGCACCGGTGATCACCGGAACGGTCGGACTGGCCGGCGTGGATGCCGCGTTCGCTGCGCTCGGCGAGGCCGAGACCCACGCGAAGATCCTCATCGATCCGCGCAGCGAGGCCGTGGAACCGGTGCGTCCCTGACGGTCAGCCCGCGGTCGGGACCTCAGCGAGGCGCTTGAGGTTGAGCAGTTGTCGGCGCGCCATGACGAGGTCCCCAACGCACACGGCCGGGGCCAGCCACCGGAGCCGACGCATGACGACCTTCAGCAGCAGTCGCGTCGCGTCCCCGTCCGGCACGAGAACATAGGACATCACTGCGCCCAGGATGACCCCGGTCAACTGCTGTCCGGGATCGACGGCCAGGACGCGACCGACCGGGCGCCCTGCCGCACGCGTGAACGGCTCCCCGGGCACGGGCTCGGCGAGGTCGCGCAACTCCTGCGGGGAGCGTCGGCCGAGGTTGTCGATCCAGTCGTAGGAGTACGGCGCAAGTCGGATCTGGCCGAGCCACGGCCACACCGTCGCGGCGGAGGCCTGGACGGTGACCCCGCGCCAGGCCTGCAGCACGGGATCGGTGACGAGGTCGTCACACGGGTAACGCCGGGCGACGTCGTCCGGGGTCACCCCCCAACGGTCGGCGATCACCGCAGCGTCAAGGAATCGGTCACCCGGATAGTGTGCCTGGCGTGCGCTTGATCCTGATCCGTCACGCCCTGCCCGAGCGCGTCGAGACGGCCACCGACGCCCCCGACCCGCCGCTGAGCAGCATCGGCCTACGCCAGGTCGACGCCCTGGTCGAGACACTGGCCGGCGAGCGCATCGATGCGGTCTGGGCGAGTCCGCTGGCCCGGGCCAGGCAGACCGCACAGCCGCTGGCCGACGCCCGCGGCCTGCCGGTGCAGGTGCACGACGGCCTGCGCGAATTCGACTTCGGTGACGGGCTCTACATCCCGGCCGAGGACACCGAACATCCCGCGGTCCGGGCGATTGCGGCGCGGATGGACGACCAGGAGGGGAACGTGGACCTGCTGGACTTCCAGCGGGTCGTCGTCGCCGCGATCGGCGACATCATCGCCGTAACCGCCCCGGACGCGACCGCCGCGGTGTCCTGCCACGGCGGAGTGATCAATGCCTACGCCGCCGCGGTCCTGCGGGTCCCGGACGTGTTCTTCGGCAAGATCAGCTACACCGGGACGTCGTGGTTCACCGTCTCGCGCAGTGGCCGCGTACGGCTCGTGACGCTCAACGAGCACGCGCACGTGCGGGCGCTGGATCCGACGAGAGGCTGACCGACCGCCCCAGGGATGTTCGTGGCCGCGCTGGGCGGGGTTCGGCCACGATCACGTCGTCGACGAAACCCGACGACAGCGCCCGCAGGGCGGCGTCGAGGTAGACGGTGAGGTCGGCGTCCGCTCTCGCCGCCCAGCGGTCGTAGGCGGCCCGGCACGTCGCGAGCGTGGCCCGGCCGACGGCCAACGGGTACAGCGAGTCCTCCGGCAGCCCGCGGCGGCGTGCGACATAGTCGCTGACCGCACGCTCCCAGGCGTCATAGTGCAGGGTCGCACTGGCCGCGAGCTCAGGCGTGGAGCCGATCAGCCCCATCCGGGCGCGCAGGTCGTCGACGTCGTCGGCGCGGTAGTGGTTCACCGCAACAACGGCTCGGCGCACCGCGTCCATGACCGGGATGTCCTCCGGCATCGTCGCGAGGGTCTCCCGGATCTGGCTGACCTCACGATCGAACTCACGCCACAGAACTGCGGTCTTGGAATCGAAGTAGCGGAAGAACGTGCGACGGCTGGTGCCGGCCTGCGCCGCGATCATGTCGACCGTCGTGCCGTCGAAACCGTGCTCGGCGTAAAGCCGCAGCGCGATCGCCTCGAGCGCTGCGCCGCTCGTGCCGCGGGGACGCCCACGTCGGGGCGGCTGCGCGACCACGCCGTCCGCCATCCGGATGCCTCGATTTCGGGTTGGGTATTGCCCGACGATGGGTGTTCTGGCTAGCGTCGAAAAGTATTCGTCACTGTGTGACGAAAAACCACCCCATAGCGAAAGGTTTTCCGATGGTCGACGAGCCCACCACCGAGACCCCGGTCCAGGACGATGCCACCGAGGTCACCACCGACGTCCTCGTCGAAGAGGTGTCGATCGACGGAATGTGCGGTGTCTACTAGCACCGTCGCGCGGCCGTTCGACCTGGACGCGGCCTG
>JBDTFN010000116.1:0-4329 GCA_039937915.1 Jatrophihabitans sp.
ACACCCCGGTTCTGGGAGGATTGCGCGCAGGAACAACTCCGGCTGGCCCGGGGTTGTGCAGACAAGCAACCGCACCCGACCGTGAGGGAAGTTCTGTGTCTTTGCCGCCGCTCGTGGAGCCCGCCGATGAACTGACGATCGAAGAAGTTCGTCGTTACAGTCGACACCTGATCATCCCGGACGTCGCCATGGCCGGCCAGAAGCGTTTGAAGAACGCGAAGGTCCTGGTCATCGGCGCCGGTGGTCTGGGTTCCCCGGCCCTGCTCTACCTCGCCGCGGCCGGCGTCGGCACCCTCGGAGTCGTCGACTTCGACGTGGTCGACGAGTCGAACCTGCAGCGTCAGGTCATCCACGGCCAGAGCGACATCGGCCGTCCGAAGGCCGAGTCCGCGCGCGACAGCGTGGTGGAGATCAACCCGCTGATCACTATGAACGTGCACAATTTCCGGCTGGAAAACGACAACGTCTTGGAGTTGTTCAGCCAGTACGACCTGATCGTGGACGGGACCGACAATTTCGCCACCCGCTACCTGGTCAACGATGCCTGCGTCCTGCTCGGCAAGCCTTACGTGTGGGGCTCGATCTACCGCTTCGACGGCCAAGTCAGTGTCTTCTGGGACGAGAAGGGTCCGAACTATCGCGACCTCTATCCGGACCCGCCACCGCCTGGCATGGTGCCGTCGTGCGCCGAGGGCGGCGTGCTCGGCGTCCTGTGTGCGTGCGTCGGCTCGGCGATGGTCAACGAGGCGATCAAGCTCATCACCGGCATCGGCGAGACCCTGCTCGGGCGCCTGCTCGTGTTCGACGCACTCGACATGACCTGGCGTGAGCTGAAGATTCGCAAGGATCCGAACGGCCACAAGATCACCGAGCTCATCGACTACGAGGCCTTCTGCGGCGTCGTGTCGGAGGAGGCTCAAAAGGCCGCCGCCGGTTCGACGATCACCGCCGCGGAACTCAAGGAGTTGCTCGACTCCGACAAGCCCACGTTCTTAGTCGACGTCCGCGAACCGGCTGAGTGGGAGATCGTGCGGATCCCCGGCGCCACGCTCATCCCCAAGGACGAGATTCTGCGCGGAGACGCCCTCGCCACTCTGCCGCATGACAAGCAGATCATCATGTACTGCAAGACCGGCGTGCGATCGGCCGAGACGCTGGCTGCAGTGAAGGGCGCCGGTTTCGCCGATGCGGCGCACGTGCAGGGCGGCGTGACCGCGTGGGTGAACCAGGTCGACAACTCGCTGCCGGTGTATTGAGCTGGTGACTCGGGGATGATCGTTGACATGAACGATCACCTGGACAATTTCCTGGCCGCGCAGCACGCGTTCTCCGAGCGGGTGCACTCGATCAGCGAGGACCAGTGGCAGGCGGGCACGCCCGATTCGGAGTGGAGTGTGGCCGATCTGGTCGCGCACCTCGTCGAGGAGCATCGTTGGGCCGCCGCTCTCGTCCATGGGATGGACCTGGACACGGCGCGCAAAATCGTTGCGGGCAGTCGCAATCTGCCGGTCGACGGTGGAGTGGGCGCGAACCTGGCTGAGTTGTGGAACGAGGCCTGTGCCGGGTCGGCAGATGCGTTCAGTGGCGACGGCGCCCTGGACCGTCAGGTCGCGCTGTCGCGCGGCTCGACCGGTGCGCGGGACTACTGCAGCGAAATGATCTTCGATCTGGTCGTGCACTCCTGGGACCTGCAGGTCGCGATCGGTTACGACGGCGAGCTGCCCGCCGATCTCGTCGACACGGTGTACGCCCAGGCCCAGAGTCTCGGCGATCTAGCCGCAAGCGACATGTTCGACGCACCGGTGACCGTCGCGGACGACGCCCCGACCATCGACAAGCTCGTCGCCCTGACCGGTCGTGCACCGCAGTCCTGACCGCTCACGGGGCGATTGCGCGCACCACGTCCGCAGCCGACGCGGCAACGCTCGCGCGCCACGCCGTCCCTGCCCACAGGCTGGGGACGTCCGGGTCACCCGCCAAGGTTCCGGCGGCCCGGAGCGGCCGGGTCACGTGGTGCAACTGCGGGTAGCCGCCGGGGGCGTCGCGGTGCTCGGTCACGAATCGGTTGGTCAGCCCACGCGCCCAGCGCCCCGAATACGCGCGGGTGAGTTCGGTGTCCTCGAAGGTCCGCTCCAGTAGCGCGTTCCGGTGGACCTGCGACGTGCCGGCCTCTGGGGTGCAGAGCAGAGCGGTGCCCAGTTGTACGGCCACGGCGCCGGCGGCGATCACCGACCGGGCCTCCTCGCGGGTGCCAATGCCGCCTGCAGCGAGAAGCGGCAATTCGGTGGCCTCCCGCACCTCGGCGAGCAGCGCACGTAGTGGCGTCTGCGCGACGCGGTGCTGGTCGAAGGTGCCCTGATGACCGCCGGCCTCGACGCCCTGGACCACGAGCAAGTCGGCTCCTGCGCGGGCCGCCTCGCGTGCCTCGTCCGCACTCGTCACCGTGATCGCGACCTGCGTACCCGATCGGTGCAATCGGTCGATGTCGTGGGGCGCAGGGACGCCGAAGGTGAAGCTGACCAGATGCACGTCGGCGTCGACCAGCAGGTCGAGCTTGGCCGGGTAGTCATCGTCGTTCCAGCGCGGCTTTCCCAGCTCGACGCCCAGCCGCCGGGCCTCGGCTGCGAGGCCGGCGGTGTACGCGGCGATTGCATCCTCGTCGCTGTCGTCCGCTCCGGGGACGAACAGGTTGACCCCGAACGGGGCATCGATGTGTCGGCGGACGTCGGCGATGCTGTCGCTCAGTCTGCTTGCCGTTTGGTATCCGGCGGCCAGGAAGCCGAATCCGCCGGCGTCTGAGACGGCCGCGACCAGGGCAGGCGTGCTGGGCCCGCCGGCCATCGGAGCGGCGATCACGGGCAGCGCGCAGGGCATGGTCACGTCCCCATCATGGTCGCGGCCATGGCAGGGTTGATCGGTGCCAGAGAAAGCCGGGTTCGCCGAGCGCATCCTCGCCTGCGTCGAGAGCATTCCGCCGGGGCGGGTGATGACCTACGGCGACGTCGCGGAGTTCGTCGGCACCCGCTCGGCGCGGACGGTCGGTCAGGTGCTGGCCGCCGACGGCGGGACGGTGCCCTGGCATCGCGTGCTGCGGTGGAACGGGACTATGGCTGAGCATCTCTACGACGAGCAGCGTCAACGTCTGCTCGCCGAGGGTGTGCGCTTCGTCGGCACCAAGGTCGACCTGACGAACTTCCGTTGGGGCGGTTCGACAAACCCGCGGGGGTAACCGGGCGACGCGCGGTGGATCCGGTCATTCCAGCGGGTTGGCAAGATTCTCGAGGGGGCCGGTGGGCAGGCGGATCCAGCCCTCGACCCGAGCCGCGTCGGCGTGTTCGGGCGGGATCGGATCGACCCGTCCAAGCGCGGCAGCGCGGGCGGACAGCGCGGCCACAACGGCATCGAAGGCGTGATCGGAGGTCTCGAACAGTCGCCGCCGCTCGCCGGACAGGACCAGTCCGGCTCGCGTCCGCACCTCGTCGGCCAGATCGGCGAGGATCGTCCCCGCGCCGGTCTTGTATCCCTTCCACCGCATCCCCCACCGATGCAGCGAGCCTGCCGGGTAGGTCTCGACGACCCGGGAGTCGCCGCTGCGGTCGGTGCCGGCACCGAGCCTCGGCAGCAGGGCCGCAGCCCGGAAGGCGGCGTGCCCGATCCGGTCGGCGGAGACACTGAGCGGACGCAGGCCGGGCGCCCGGACGTACAGGTCGGTCTGCCGGTAAACCAGCGGCTCGCGCTGGGCGATGGTGCCTGCGGCGGTGACGGGATGCCCGTCGCGGTGCGCGGTCACGAAGTCGATGAAGGCGTTGGGCCAGCCGAGTGGGCAGTCGATACCGATCTTGTCGGCGCCGCGGCACAGTTCGACGACGTCGACATCCCGCGCGCCAATCTGCAGGTGGACGACCTCGCTGCCGTGCAGGACCGCGACTGCGGTGCCCTTCGGCTCGGCCGCGAGATCGATCCCGACCACGGTGACGGAGAAGTTGCGCATGCAGAGACGGTAGCCAGCAGGGTCGCTGTGCGCCTGGCCACCGGCGCAGATACTGTCGGCGGTCCGTGATGGGATTCTGCACGTGACCGAGCCTGCCTACCGACTGCTGCGCGCACAGCGTGCCGCCGTCGCCAACCCCGTGCTCGACGACGCTCAGCGCGCGGTGGTCGACCACCGCGGGGGGCCGCTGCTCGTGCTCGCCGGGCCAGGGACGGGCAAGACGACGACCCTCATCGAGGCGGTGGCCGCCCGCGCACGCGCCGGCGTGCCGGTCGAGCAGATGCTCATGCTCACCTTTAGCCGACGTGCAGCTCAGGAGATGCGCGACCGGGTGGCCG
>JBDTFN010000117.1:0-9741 GCA_039937915.1 Jatrophihabitans sp.
AAGAACCGCATCACCGACGAGACGCTCGGGCTATTGGTCGCCCTGGCCGAGGAATCGGGCCTGCGTGAGCGCATCGACGCCATGTTCGCCGGCGAGAAGATCAACAGCACCGAGGACCGTGCCGTGCTGCACGTCGCGCTCCGGGCACCGCAGGGTGTCAGCCTCTTCGTCGATGGCGTGGACGTCGTCCCCGCCGTGCACGAGGTGTTGGCACGGATGGGCGAGTTCGCCGACACGGTGCGCTCAGGCCGCTGGTTCGGCCACACCGGCCAGCCGATCGTCAATATCGTCAACATCGGGATCGGCGGCTCGGACCTCGGTCCGGTGATGGCCTACGAGGCTCTGCGGCACTACTCGCAGCGCGAGCTCACCTTCCGGTTCGTGTCCAACGTCGACGGGACGGACTTCGCTGAGGCGACGCGTGACCTCGACCCCGCGCAGACGCTGTTCATCGTGTCGTCCAAGACGTTCACGACGCTGGAGACGATGACGAACGCGACGACGGCGCGCGACTGGATCCTCGCCGCGCTGGGCGACGACTCGGCCATCGCCAAGCACTTCGTCGCGGTGTCGACGAACGCCGAAACGGTCCGCGAGTTCGGCATCGACGTCATGAACATGTTCGGGTTCTGGGACTGGGTCGGCGGTCGCTACTCGATGGACTCGGCCATCGGTCTGTCGACGATGATCGCGGTCGGGCCGGACGCGTTCGGCGAGATGCTCGCGGGTTTTCACGCCATGGACGAGCACTTCCGGACGGTCCCGTTCGAGGAGAACCTGCCGGTCCTGCTCGGACTGCTCACCGTCTGGTACGTCGACTTCTTCGGGGCGCAGACGCAAGCCGTGCTGCCCTACGACCAGTACCTCAAGCGCTTCCCGGCCTACCTTCAGCAGCTGACGATGGAGTCCAACGGCAAGCACGTCACGCTGGCCGGTGACACCGTCGATTACGCGACGAGCCCGGTGTACTGGGGCGAGCCCGGCACGAACGGCCAGCACAGCTTCTACCAACTGATCCACCAGGGCACCGAGCTCATCCCGGTCGACTTTATCGGCTTCACGCGCTCGCTGAACCCGCTGCCCGCCGCCGACGGGTCGAGTCATCACGACATCCTCACCGCGAACGTCTTCGCCCAGGGTGAGGCGCTTGCCTTCGGCAAGACCGCGGAGCAGGTCCGCGCGGACGGGGTGGCCGAGGAACTCGTCCCGCACAAGGTGTTCGAGGGCAACCGGCCCACCAACACGATGCTGCTCGACACGCTGACGCCGCACGCGCTCGGCACCCTCATCGCGCTCTACGAGCACAGTGTCTTCACCCAGGGTGCCGTCTGGTCGGTGAACAGCTTCGACCAGTGGGGCGTAGAACTGGGCAAGGTTCTGGCCAAGAAGGTGGCCGGCGAACTGTCGTCCGCCGACGAACCGGACCTGACACACGACAGCTCCACCAATGCCCTGATCCGCCGCTACCGCGCAAGCGCCAAGGAGTAGACGTGCAACTAGGAATGATCGGCCTCGGTCGAATGGGTGCCAACATCGTCCGCCGCATCACTCGCGACGAGCACACCGCTGTCGTGTGGGACAACAACGCCGACGCGGTGACCGAACTCGCCAAGGAGGACGGCATCACCGGCGCCGCGACGCTCGAGGAGTTTGCGCAGAAGCTCGATAAACCACGTGTGGCGTGGGTGATGGTCCCGGCCGGGGTCACCGGCGACGTCGTGGAGCGTCTCGCGGGGGTGATGGAGGAGGGCGACATCATCATTGACGGCGGAAACTCCTTCTACCGCGACGACGTCGACCGGGCCGAATGGCTCAAGAGCAAGGGCATTCATTACGTCGACATCGGGACCAGCGGCGGTGTCTGGGGTCTGGAGCGCGGCTACTGCATGATGATCGGCGGCGAGGACGACGTCGTCGCGCACATCGACCCGCTGCTGAAGTCCATCGCGCCGGGACTCGGCGACGTCGAGCGCACCCCGGGCCGTAGCGGCGACCCGGCGCAGGAGGAGCAGGGCTATCTGCACTGCGGCCCCAACGGTGCCGGCCACTTCGTGAAGATGGTCCACAACGGCATCGAGTACGGAATCATGGCCGCCTACGCCGAGGGGTTGAACGTCCTGGAGCACGCGGACGCCGGCAAGGAGGTCAAGGAGCACTCGGCCGAACTCGCGCCGATGGACGACCCGAAGTACTACCAGTACGACCTCGACGTCGGGAAGGTCGCCGAGGTCTGGCGCCGCGGGTCGGTCATCGCGTCCTGGCTGCTCGACCTCACCGCCGGTGCGCTGGTCAAGGACCCGAACCTCGATAGCTTCGGCGGGCACGTCTCGGATTCCGGCGAGGGGCGCTGGACGACGCGCGCCGCGATCGACGAGGGCGTTCCGGCCCCGGTGCTCTCGGCGGCGCTCTTCGCCCGCTTCTCCAGCCGCGGCGAGGCGCTGTATGCCGACAAGCTGCTCTCGGCCATGCGCAAGGAGTTCGGCGGCCACGTGGAACTGCCCACAGGCGAGTGAGGCGAGCGGAGCGCGAGCTTGCTCGTGGCTTCGGAGCCGATCGAGTCTGTTGAGCCGCGCAGCGGCGATCACGGGTGAATGAGCCGAAGCGCAGCGTTCAGCGCGGCGGTTGCGTCCATTCGGCGCGGTTGAGGACGTAGTCGGCGAAGCCGGGGATGGTGAATTGCAGCCGACCGCGACCGGCCGCCTGGACCAGACCCTTGTCGAGCAGGCGGGCGCGCGGCATGGACAGTTCCTCGGTCGTCGCGCCCAGACGCGTCGCGACATCGGCGCGCTGGGCGGCGCCGTCCCCGCCCAGTTCGGCGATCGCGCGCAGCATCCGGCGCTCGGACGGGGTGGCGTTCTCCCACCGGGAACGGAACAGCGCGTCCAGGTCGGCCTGCATGCTCGACTCGCCGGCCCGGACGTGCGCGAGCGTCAGTAGGGAACCGGGCTCGGGAAAGCCGGCGGCGGTCCAAGTGGCCTCACCGGCGAGTTGCACCGAGTAGGGGAAGCCCTGGGCGGAGGCGACCGCAGCGGCGAGGGCGGCGGGTTCCCATTCGACGCCGAGGGCGCGTGCCGGTGCCACCAGCGCGAGAGTCGCTGCGTTCTCGTCGAGCCGATCGAGGGTCCGGTAGGCGAAGCGCTCGCTGAAGGTGACCACCGCCGCGATGCGTTCCGGGGTGGTCGGCAGCCCGGCTGCGAACACACCGGCCGGCAGGTCGACGGCCTCGCTCTGCAGGTGCTGCCAGGCGTAGGCGAGGGTGCGCAGGCCGTTCGGGTCGGCGGACTGGATCTCGTCGACGAACAGCACGAAGCCGGTGTGCTCATGCTTGAGTGCGCCGAGGACTGCGTCGCGGATCGCCTGTTCGAACTCGCGAACGCCACGCACGGGAGCGTCACGGCCTGGTCGTCCGCTCGCCTCGACCTGCGCGACGCCCGGCACCCCGACGGTCAGGGTCAATCGCCCGACCGCATCCCGCAGGCGTTTGCGTGTGTCGCCCCGCCACGTCGAGGACACCCGCTCCAACTCCGCCGCCACGGCCGCGATCAGCCCGCCGCTCTCCCCAGCCGTCACCCATGCCGTGAGTGCACCGCGCGACTCAGCGCGACGTTGCATCTCGCGCAGCAGCGATGTCTTGCCGATACCCCGCGCCGCGATGTCGATCCGGATGCGCCCGAGCAGCCGACGCAGGTCGGCCATGTAGGACAGTCGCTCGTCGACCTGCGCGAGTTGCACCGCGCGGCCGGGTACTTCGCGGGCGACCTCGCCGGGGGTGAAGGGGCTGGGTTGCATGGAGCGACCTTACAGATCTTTATAGATTCCGTCTTCTATCAACAACTATCACCGTGTCGGCGGAGTGTCGGATGACGGCACGCGACCGGTGCTGCTGCGTTATGTGCAGACCCGCTTCCGGGACGATGATGGGTGCGTGGGGCGGGGCGACGACACACCAGCGGACGGCTTCGAATTCCTCGACGTCGACCCGGCGGGCGGTGACGTCGACGAGGTGCTGGCGATTCCGGAGCCGCGTTGGCCGAGATGGATCCCGGCGCTCGTCGCGACGGGGGTGATCGCCGCGCTGATCACGCTGGTTGTGCGCATCGACAACCAACCGTCCGCGTCGCCTACCCGTACCCCGACGGCCGCCCCGTCGTCGATCAGCGGAAACGGCATCTCGCCGACGTCCGTGGCGCCGGTCCCACCGATCACGGTCACCACGGTGGACGCGCCGTTGCTCGGGGTGCAGGCGGGGTGGGAGCTGTTCGGTCGCGGCGACCACGTGGTCGTCCGCATCCAGTTCGCCCAGGGACGAATCACTCGGACGGCTGTCCCTGATCTGTTGAGTAGCGGCCCGGTGTCGTTCATCGTCGGCACCCACCAGGCCATCGTGCGTCCGCTCGATGTGGTTCCCGGGTACCGGATTCCGGACGGACGGCCTGCCCGCCAGATCGATATGTCCTTGAGCGTCGGCCAGACGGGGCCGGCGTTTCCCGGACCGGATCCCGACCACGTGTGGGCGCCCCCGGCCGGTGAGGGCCAGGACGACATCAGGCTGGCCGGAATGGACGACCCCAGCTTCGGGCCGCGACTTCCGGTCCCGAGCGGTGTGGCCGTTACGGACGCCACTCCTGACGGCGCCGGATTCCTACTGTTCCAGGGGTCCGGCGGTGTCTATGACTCGCGCCCGGGTGAGCTGCGCCGGATCACCACCGGGCAGGTGCTCGCGGTTGGACCGACTCGCTGGCTCGTGCGCGAATGCGGCGGTCGGACCGGTCGCTGCCGAACCGTGGTCATCGATCAGGCGGACGGCAAGCGGCATGTCATCGCCACCGCCGGCCCGAGTGCCGGGTACATCCTCGCCGGCGCGATCTCGCCAGATGGCTCGACCGCCGCGTTGGTCCCCGGCACGGGTTCACCGCAGATCAAGCTCATGAATTTGTCGACGGGCACGGTGCGCTCGCTCCTGGTCCGTGTCGATGAATCAGCCTTCGACCCGAGCGGGGTCCTGGCCTGGTCACCCGACAGCCGGTGGTTGTTCGCCACCGACGAGAACAGTCACCTCAATGCCATCGACGTTCGCACCGAGCATGTCGTGGACCTGACCTACAGCACAGGACGTGCGCTGCCGCCGCTGACCCAGATCGCGATCCGCGCGGCTCCGTGAACCGACTGGAGCCTCGTATTCGAGGTGGGGCTACGTCGCGTGCAGACCTGGTTCCGGGGCGATGATGGGTACGTGGGCCGAGACGGGAACACACCGGGCGTCGGCGTCGAGTTCTTCGACGCCGACCCTTCGGACGCCGAGGTCGACGAGGTGCTTGTGGTCCCGGAGCCCCGGTGGCCGAGGTGGATCCCGGTGCTCGTGGCCGCGGGGTTGGTCGCCGCGGTGATCACGCTGGTCACGCGCGCCAACAACGCGCCGTCTGCTGCCCCGCCTACCCCGACGCCGAGCCCGTCGTGGGTGACGCAAGGCCCATTGCCGACGGATGCCCCGCCAAGCCTTCAGGGTCCACCGATCACGGTCACGACGGTGAGCGCGCCGTTGCTCGGCGTGCAGGCAGGGTGGGAGCTGTTCGGGCTCGGCGGCCGCACGGTGGTCCGCATCGAGTTCGCCAGCGGCCGGATCACCAGCACGACCGCTCCGGGACTGATAAGCGCCGGCGCGGTGTCCTTCGTCGTCGGTACTCACGAGGCCGTCGTGCGCCCGCATGATTTCGTGCCTGGTTACCGGGTGCCGGACGGTCAGCCGGCCCGCCAACTGGCCGTGATGCCGAGTATCGGCCAGAGTCAGCCGGTGTTTCCCGGACCGGACCCCGACCTTGTCTGGGCGCCCCCGGCCAATGCGGGCCCCGCGGACATCGGCTTGGCCAGCTTGGACGACGCCAGTTCGGGACCGCTCCTCCCGGTCCCAGCCGGTGTGGCCGTGCAGGACGCCTCGCCCGACGGAGCCGGCTACCTCCTGTTCCACGGGCCCGGTGGCATCTACGACGCGCGCCCGAGCGGACTACGTCGCATCACCACTGGGCGGGTACTCGCGGTCGGATCCACACACTGGCTCGTTGACGAATGCGGGGGCCAGGGCGACGGGTGCACGACCGTGGTCATCGACCAGGCCAGTCGTACGCGACGCGTGCTCGACACCCGCCTCGCTGCGGCGGACGTGCTCGCCGGCGTGATCTCACCGGACGGCTCCACCGCCGCCCTGGCCACCGGCTCGGGCCCGCCGCTGGTCGAATTGGTCGACCTGAACACCGGCGCGGTGCGCTCGCTCCCGCTTCGCATCGACCTGTCGGCCTTCGACCCGAGCGAATCGCTGGCCTGGTCGCCCGATAGCCGGTGGCTGTTCGTCACCAACGGAGACGGTCACCTCTTCGCCGTGGATGCGCACGACGATCGGATCACGGATCTGACGGCGGCCACCGGCACCCCGCTGCCGGCCCTGACCCAGATCGCCGTCCGTTCGGCCCCGTGAACCGACTCGCCGCGTCGAATCGGCGTCTCGTCGCCTACTTGCCGTTGCCCGGCTTGCCCTTGCCTGGCTTGGTCTTGTCCGGCTTGGTCTTGCTGTCGCCACCACTGGTGACGCTGTTCTGAACGCTGGAGGCGTTGATCAGCAGGTTTCCGCCCTGGCTCACGAGCGTGAACGACGTGCGTTCGGTGGCCGTCGTACCGTCGGAATACTCGTACCGGATCGTGGCGACGACCGATCCCGGTGGCGTGGCGACGACCTGCGAGATCCCGACGGCGTCAACCTTGCCCCAGAAGTCGTCATACCCCTTCCGGCCGCCGCTCGTGCCTGCCTGATACGCCGGTGTGAGGCGAGTGAAGGCAGCGCCGGTGTCGCTTGGCAGCAGGCCGTAATAGCTCTGGATCGCCTGCGTCAATTGCGCGCCTGTCGGTGCCGCGAGGGTGTGTTTGCCGGCGGGTGATGTCCGGGATGGCGCCGGCCTGGACACGCTTGGTTCTGCAAGGGGCGACGATGCCCTTCCCACGGCGGTGGGACCGTCATTCCCGGACGTCTGCGTCACGAGCACGACCCCGAGAGCGACGATGAGCGCCGCGACGACGGCGGCGATGACAGCCAGGCGGCGCCGGTCCGGCTTCGATGCGCCGGTGGGCGCGCCGGAGTTGGGCGGCAGCATGATCGTGGGGGAGGGCCCGCGCACCGAAGCCATCGGCGCCGTCAGGTGTTCCGTCGGGGCATCGGCTGATCTCGACACGGCCCGGAGCAGATGCGCCGCTTCGTCCATGCTTGGCCGGTCCGCGGGGTCGATCGACAGCATCCGTCGCAGGACCGGCGTCAGGGCGCCGCTTCGCGACGGCGGGTTGATCTGCCCGGACGCGACGGTGTGCAGCATCGCCATCGGGTTGGTCTCGTTGCCGAACGGCGGGGCGCCCTCGAGCGCCGCGTACAGGGTGGCGCCGAGGGAGAAGACGTCGGTCGACGGGCCGGACGGCGCACCACGAGCAACCTCTGGCGCGAGGTAGGCCGGCGTCCCGGTGATCATGCCGGTGGAGGTGAGGGTGGAATCGCCGAGCGCGTGCGAGATGCCGAAGTCGGTGAGCTTCGCCGTTCCGTCGGGTTCGATCAGCACGTTGCCCGGCTTGACGTCACGATGCACGATGTCGACCCGATGGGCGGCGCCGAGAGCGGCGGCCACCTGGCTGCCGATGCGCGCCACCTCGGCGACCTCGAGCGTGCCCCGCTCGTCGATGACGGCGTTCAGGTTCTTGGACGGCAAGTACTGCATAACGATGCACGGCAGACCGTGGTCATCGACGATGTCGTAGACGGGAACCGCGTTCGGGTGGTGCAACCGCGCGGTGAGCCGCGCCTCGCGTTCGGCGCGGCTGCGCACGACCTGCACCTCGGCCGCACTGAGCCCCGGCTGCGGATGCAGCTGTTTCAGGGCCACCCGGCGTTGCAGTACCTCGTCCCAGGCCAGCCAGACGCTGCCCATGCCGCCCGAGGCGACTCGCTCGACGAGCCGATAGCGACCCGCGACAAGCGCGTCGGCGCGAGCCTGCGGGGGTGGGCCGCCCGGCGGTCCGTCGACCACGTTAGGCGTCGTGCTCCTTGTGGTCCCCGGCCCACTCGACGTGGAAGGTGCCGTCGCGGTCGACCCGCTTGTAGGTGTGTGCGCCGAAGTTGTCGCGAAGTCCCTGGATGAGGGCGGCGGGCAGGCGCGCGCGGCGCAGGCCGTCGTAGTAGGCCAGCGAGGACGAGAACGCGGGCGTAGGAATACCGGCCTCGGTAGCGAGCACGACCGTACGTCGCCAGGCCGCGACGCCATCGCGAACAGCGTCGGCGAAGTACGGCGCGACGAGCAGCGACGGCAGGTCGGGGTTCTCGTCGTAGGCCTCGCGGATCCGGTTCAGGAACCGGGCCCGGATGATGCAGCCGCCGCGCCAGATCATGGCCATCGCGCCGGGGTCGACGTTCCAGTCGTACTCATCCGAGCCGGCCTTGATCTGGTCGAAGCCCTGGGCGTACGCGACGACCTTCGATGCGAACAGCGCCTGCCGGACGTCCTCGATGAAGGCGTCACGGTCGGAGATGTCGATGTCGTTGACGTCTGAGCCGAACGCCTCCTGCGCCGGGCCGCGCTGCTCGGCGTGCCCGGACAGGGCGCGGGCGAAGGTCGCCTCGGCGATGCCGGTGATCGGGACGCCGAGATCGAGCGCGCTCTGCACCGTCCAGCGGCCGGTCCCCTTCTGCTCGGCCTGGTCCAGCACGATGTCGATGAACGGTTCGCCGGTCGCCTCGTCCATCTGGGCGAGCACGTCGGCGGTGATCTCGATAAGGAACGACTCGAGCTCACCGGTGTTCCACTCGCGGAAGATGTCGGCGATCTCGGCGGGTGTGGCCCCGAGCCCCTGCCGCAGCAGGTCGTAGGCCTCGGCGATGAGCTGCATGTCGGCGTACTCGATGCCGTTGTGCACCATCTTGACGAAGTGCCCCGCGGCGTCCGGGCCGATGTGCACGCAGCACGGCGTGTCGTCCACGACCGCGGCGATCGACTCGAAGATCGGGCCGAGCTTGTCGTAGGCGTGGGTCGAACCGCCGGGCATGATCGACGGACCGAGCAGGGCGCCCTCCTCGCCGCCGGACACGCCGCAGCCGACGAAGTGCAGGTCCTTCTCGCTGAGCGCAGCCTCTCGCCGTCGGGTGTCGACGAAGTGGGCGTTGCCGCAGTCGATGATGATGTCCTCGGCGTCCAGCAGTGGTACGAGTTCGTCGATCACCGCGTCGGTCGGCTCGCCGGCCTTGACCATGATGATGATCGCGCGCGGCTTCTGCAACGACGCCACGAAGTCCTCGAGCTTCTCCGACGGAACGAACTCGCCCTCGTCGCCGTGGTCCTCGACCAGGGTCGTCGTGCGCGAGTGGGTGCGGTTGTGCAGCGCCACGGTGTGCCCGTTGCGGGCGAGGTTGCGCGCCAGGTTGCGGCCCATCACGGCCAGGCCGGTGACGCCGATGGTTGCGGTGGGGGAGTCGGTCATGAATCCAATCTAGACGGCCCGCCTATGTTCGCCGCGACGGCGTAAAGCCAGGATCTGGGTACAACGAGGAACATGGTGCAACCAGGACCCGACCCCGACAGCTACCCACCGATCGACCCAGACGAGCCGGTGCCTGACGACGCCGGTCCGCTGCTGCCGGACACCCCCGAGACGCTGCCGCCCGCTCCGGTCGAGCCGATGCCCGGTCCAGACGATCCGGACAGCGTGCCTGCGTAACGC
>JBDTFN010000118.1:0-11370 GCA_039937915.1 Jatrophihabitans sp.
GGAATGGACCTGGGCCCAGATCATCCAGGAGGCGTCAGATCGGGCCGCCTACCTCGCCACCATCGAACCGGCGGACGGTCGCAGGCAGGTGCATGTGGGCATCCTGATGGAAAACCTTCCTGACTTCGTCTTCTGGATACTGGGTGCCGGCGCTGCCGGCGCGGTCATCGTGGGCATCAACTCGACCAGGCGTGGCGCGGAACTGGCCGAGGACATAAGGCACGCAGACTGCGACCTGGTCTTTACCGAACCCACCCTCGCCAACCTGCTGGACGGACTGGACCTGGGGCTGCCGGCTGATCGGGTTGTCAACATCGCCACGCCGCAGTACGAGTTGCTCCTCGCCCCGCACCGCGGCAGCGCATTGCCTGCCGCGTTGCCGGATCCCAAGGACATCCTGCTTCTGTTGTTCAGCTCCGGCTCGACAGGCGCGCCGAAGGCGGTGATCTGCACGCAAGGCCGTCTGGCTCGATTGAGCTACACGATGAACACCCGCGTCGCATTGACCCGAGAGTCGATTACTTACCTCTGCCTACCTCTATTTCACGGGCAGGCGATCATGTTGAACCTGTCGACGGCGCTGCTGCAGGGCGCCACGATCGCGATGACGCGCAAGTTCTCGGCCTCGGGGTTCGTCGAAGACGTGCACACCTACAAGCCCACATTCTTCAATCACACCGGCCGGGTCTTGTCCTACATCCTGGCGCAGCCCGAGGACCCTCGTGACAAGGACAGCAGCCTCCAGATCGTGTTCGGCACCGAGGCATCACGATCGGACGTTGCACGCTTTGCTGCTCGCTACGGCTGCGAGATGCGTGACGGCTTCGGGTCGAGCGAGGGAGTCCTGCGCATCAACGTGAATGCCGACACGCCGGAGGGGGCACTCGGTGTCGCTATGGACGGCGGCAACATCGAGGTGCGGAACGAAAAGACCGGTGCCCAGTGCCCCCGCGCACGCTTCGACGAGCACGGGGTATTGCGCAACGCCGACGAGGCGATCGGCCAACTGGTAGCCGTCGGACAGGCGGATCGTTTCGAGGGGTATTACAAGAATCCCGCAGCGATGGCGGACCGAGTGCATGGCGACGACTTTTGGTCCGGGGACCTCGCCTACCGCGACGAGGAGGGGTACTTCTACTTCGCCGGCCGATCGTCTGACTGGCTGCGGGTGGACGGTGAAAACTTCTCCGCCGCCTCGGTGGAGCGCATCCTCGCCCGAATGGCAGGTGTCGCGCTAGCGCTCGTATTCGCAGTGCCGGACTCGCGCAGCGGTGACCAGGTCATGTGCGCACTCGAGCTGGAGCCCGGGGCAACGTTCGATCCAAAGGTGTTCGAACAGTTTCTCGATGCGCAGCCGGACCTGGGCACGAAGTGGCGCCCCCGGTACGTCCGGATCGTCGACAAGGTTCCGATCACCGGGAACAACAAGGTCAACAAGGCGCCGCTGCGACACACCGCATGGGAGACGATGGACCCGGTCTGGTGGGTGCCGATGCGCGAGCGGATCTATCGCTTGCTCAGTGCGCAGGACCGGGCGGGGATCGGCGCGGAGTTCGTTGATCACGGACGGCAGAACCTGCGTCCCGCACCCCTTGACCCGGTTGCCCCATGAGTCAGCCGGTCGCTAACCGACTCTGGGCACTGGAGCCGGCGACGTACCTGCCGCTCAACGCGCCGGTCGGAACCGCTCGAGCCGACGTCGCGAGACTGCCGCTGCCGGTCTTTCTCATCGACCATCCCGGGGGTCTCGTGCTGTTCGACGCGGGTCTGGATCCTGACGGCGCCGACAATCCCGAATCCACCTACGGACCGCTCGCGCGAAAGATCGACATTGATTTTCGGCGTGAGCACCTGATCGAGAATCAGGTGCGCGACATCGGACACCGCACCGCCGACATCGAGCACGTCGTCGCGTCGCACCTGCACTTCGACCACATCGGTGGACTGCGCGAAATCACTCATGCACGTGTCTACGTGGGCGACGGGGAGCTCGACTACGCGAGGTCGCCGGAGAAGTTCTGCGCCAGTTGGTATCGACCGAAGGATTTCGAAGCAGATCTCGATTGGTTCGTGGTCGCCGCCGACTTCGACGTGTTCGGTGACGGTGCGATCCGTCTCCTGACGCTACCGGGTCACTCGCCGGGCTCTCTGGGCTTGCTGGTGCGGTTACCGGAACGCGTCATTGTCATCACCGGTGACGCGGTGCACACACGGGCCGCGTACGAGTCCGAGGCCGCCTATGTCGGAGACGTCGACACGGTGACGGCCCGCAGGTCACTGCGCAAACTGCGGTTCGTGGCCGAGACCGAGCACGCAGACGTCTGGATCAACCATGACCCGGACGACTGGGAGCGCTTCGGCGGCGCGGGAGCGAAGTGTTGAGCATGGCCACTCCGGTAATTGTCGACGCCGCACGCACTCCGTACGGGCGCCGCGGCGGTGCGCTGTCCGGGCTGCGGCCACGCGCGCGGATTCCCGCGCAATGCCTGGTCGGCGCCGAACCCAGATTCCTGTTGGACGGACCGATCAAGGCGGCGGAACGACTGATGGAACGCACCGGGACCACGATCGGCGACTTCGACCTGATCGAGGTCAATGAGGCCTTCGCGTCCGTGCCGATGTCCTTCGCGCAGGTACATGGCGTCGCCGAGAACAGGCTCAATTTCAACGGCGGTGCAATTGCACTTGGGCACCCGGTGGGATCGACGGGCGTGCGGCTGATCGCGACGATCCTGGATGAGCTGGAGCGTCGGGACCGCACGCTCGGCTTGGTCGCTGTCTGTGCCGGCGGCGCGATGGCCAGCGGCGCGATCATCGAACGGATCTGATCCGGGTGGCTTACCAGCTTTCAGGCATGGACGGCAGACTCGCCGTCGTCACCGGCGCGGGACGGATGCGTTCGATCGGGCGTGCCGTCGCCGTCGAGCTGGCCCGAGTGGGTTGCGACGTAGTGATCACAGGCAGCGGCCGACCGTTTTCGGCGTACCCGGCCGACGAGCAGCTGGCCGGGTGGCGCGACATCGACTCGGTCGCAGACGAGATCCGAACACTGGGCCGGCGGGCGTTGCCCGTCGTGAGCGACGTGTCCGATGAGCGGTCGGTCGACGACCTGCTCACACGCGTCGTGGCCGAGTTCGGCCGGGTCGACATCGTCGTGAACAACGCAGCTGCCTCGCGCGGACCCGACCGGGTGCCGATCGTCGACACACCCGTCGACGTATGGGATCGAGTCATCGCGGTCAACCTACGCGGCACATTTCTGATGACACGCGCGTTCGGTCGCCGCCTGGTGGAGCAGAGGACCGGTGGCAGCATCGTCAACATATCCTCGATCGGCGGCAAGCTCAGCGGCGCGCGGACCGGGGCTTACAGCGCGTCCAAGGCCGGCGTGCAGTCGCTCACATCGTCGGCTGCGAAGGAGCTCGGTGAGCACGGCATCCGGGTCAACGCAGTGTGTCCCGGCGTCACCGAAACAGCTCGCCTGGACGACCTGGATCCGGAACAGTGGCGCGCATATGTGCAGGCAACGCTGCCTCTTGGCCGAGCAGGCACGGCCCAGGAGGTGGCCTATACGGTCGCGTTCCTGGCCAGTGAGCAGGCGGCATGGATCACCGGCCAGTGTTGGAATGTCGACGGCGGACAGTTGACGATTCGGTGATCGAGGAATGCAGAGCATGAGCACAGACCGTGATGAGATCACTGCTCGGCTGACCGCGCCGGGTGCTCCGTTCGAGATCCGGACGGAAGATGTGCGCGGAGTGCCACTGCCGGTGTTCGCCCGTCGCCAGCAGACCCTCGGACAGGTCCTGCGCGCGTCCGAACACTTCGGTGAGCGCGAGTATCTGGTCACCGAGAACGCCAGCATGAGTTTCACCGAGCATCTCGCGCACGTCGGTGCACTTGCCGCGGCGTTGCGTGACCGCTTCGGTATCGGCAAGGGCGACCGGGTAGCGATCTGCTCGGCGAACAACCCGGAGTGGATCGTCATCTTCTGGGCGACGGTCGCGTTGGGCGCCGTCGCCGTGGGTCTGAACTCGTTGTGGGCGCCACCGGAACTCGAACACGGTATGTCGCTGACCGAACCGACCGTTATCTTCGCCGACGCCCCGCGGCGTGCGCTGGTCGGCGAGCCCGGCATCCCAGTCGTCAGTATCGAGGACGAACTGCCTGCGTTACTTCGCGAGTACGCGGGCGCGCCGTTGCCTCAGGACGTCAACGGATGAGGACGACCCGGCCGCGATCTTGTTCACCAGCGGCACGACGGGCCGCGCGAAGGGAGCCACCCACTCGCACCGCAACTTCATCGGGGCCTGCTGGTTCCACCTGCTCAACGACGCCGTCGCCACCGAGCTGGGTCAACCGCTGCAACCGGGGCGCCGGTACTTGCTGGTCTCGCCGTTGTTCCATATCTCCTCGCTGCACAATCTCGCCGTCATTCGTCTGGTGACCGGAGACGCTGCGGTGATCTACCAGGGGAAGTTCGAGCCCGACCGCGTGCTTTCACTCATCGAGAGACAGCGGGTGACCAACTGGGGAGGCATGCCGACCCTGTTAACGCGCATAGTCGAGTACCCAGAACTCGATCGCTTCGATCTGAGCTCGCTGCGCACGGTCTCGATCAGCAGCGCGCCGTCCTCGCCGGCGTTGAAGAACCGCGTCCGGGACAAGTTGCCGCTCGCCGCTCGCTCGCTGGGCACCACCTATGGGCTCACGGAGTCGTCCACGGCAGTAACCGTCGCGAGTGCAGGGGAGCTGCTCGTGGACCCGGCGACCGTCGGTCGCGCCGTGCCCACGATGCAGGTGCGCATCTGCGACGAGAGCGGCGTGCCCGTGCCAGACGGAGCGGAAGGCGAGATCTGCTTGCTCGGACCACTCGTCATGGTGGGGTACTGGCGCGATCCGGAAGCGACCGCGCGTGCCACTACCCCGGATGGCTGGTTCCGCACCGGCGATCTCGGCACGATGCGTGACGGCGCGCTGAGCATGTCCAGCAGACGCAGCGATCTCATCCTGCGCGGGGCGGAGAACGTGTACCCGGCGGAGGTCGAGAGTCAACTGGCCGACCACCCAGGCGTGCGGGACTGTGTCGTCCTGGGTGTACCTCATGCCGACCTCGGCGAAGAGGTGGCGGCCGTCGTAGTGACGCGATCCAATATTGACGTTGACGAGGCCGAGTTGCGTGAGTTCCTCAGCGCCCGACTGGGCCGCTACAAGATCCCGACGCGGTGGATGATCACCACTCGCGAGCTGCCGCGCAATGCGACCGGCAAGGTGAAGCGGCGCGAGATCAACTGGCCAGACGATGCCTGACATGTGCGTAGCGCGGCAACCACGATGACCGGCTATCGCGAGGACTGGACGCCTCTGCTGGCGGATCTGAAACACCGGCAGGCTGCCGGCGGGGCAATGGGCGGCGCGGGCAAGCTCACTCGTTACGGGGCGGCCGGGCGGCCGAATGCCCGCCAACGCGTCGAGATGGTCCTCGACGAAGGCAGCTTCGTCGAGATCGGCCGACTGGCCGGTTCGGACACGATCCCGGCCGATGCGTTCGTCGGCGGGCACGGGACGATCGACGCTCGCCCGGTGCTCGTCGGCGCTGAGGACTTCACGGTTGCTGGCGGCTCCATCGGCGTTGCCGCGGCGAGCAAGCGCGCCCGGTTGGCGACACTTGCCCGACAAGAACGGGTGCCGCTGATCATGATTCTGGAGGGGGCCGGGCACCGCGCCACCAATGCCCTGGGGCACCATCGCCCCGCCCCGAACGACCTGCAGCTGATGGCCGATCTAGCCGGCCTGGTGCCCACCGTTGCGGTAGTGGTCGGCCCGTCCGCCGGGCACGGCGCGCTTGCGGCGCCGCTGTCGGACTTCGTCGTGATGGTGCGTGACAGCGGTGCGCTTTTCGCAGCGGGGCCACCGCTGGTCGAGGCCGCTACCGGTGAGCGCATCGGTAAGCAGGAATTGGGCGGCGCTGCGGCGCACTGCCGAGATAGCGGGGTGGCCGATAACGCGGTGGCGACTGATGCCGAGGCGCTGCAAATGGTGCGCCGGTTCCTGTCCTACCTGCCCGGCAACGCGTGGCAACTGCCACCTCACGTGTCGACGGACGACGGCCGGCGTCAGGTCGAGGCGTTACTTGATCTGATTCCGCCGCGGCATCGCACCGGGTACGACATGCGCATGGTCTTGGATGCTGTCGCGGACGCCGGAAGTGTTTTCGAACTGGCGCCCGAGCACGGCGGGTCGGTGATCACTGCATTCGCCCGGATGGGCGGGCACAGCGTGGCCATCGTGGCGAACCAACCTCTTGTACTGGCCGGATCGTTGGACGTTGCCGCAGCGGAGAAGGCCACCCGCTTCCTGCAACTCGCCGGCGCCTTCCACGTACCGGTGGTTCTGCTCGCCGACAACCCCGGTGTACTGGCGGGTAGCGCCTCGGAGCGTGCGGGGATCCTTCGCGCAGGGGCACGGATGTTCGCCGCGCAACGGCGCCTTCGCGTCCCCAAGTTCCATGTGACGATTCGCAAGGCATTCGGCTTCGGTTCGTCGGTCATGGCGATGAACTCCTACGACGCGCAGACCGTTTCGCTGGCCTTCCCAGGATCGACCATCGGGGGCATCCCAGCCTCGGTCGGCGGACAGACCGCCAAGGAGGACGAGCAGACGCAGCAAGCGCTTCTCGACAACGAGACGTCTGGCCCCTGGCGGCTGGCGGCCTCGGTCACCTACGACGAGGTGATCGACCCACGGCAGTTGCGCAATCGTCTGCTGGACGGGCTACGCCTGGCCGCGGCCCGACTCGAAGGACCGGTGCAGCCGGTAACGCACACGGGCTACTTACCGTGACCAGCGAGAGGAACAACCCGCCCATGCACGATGCCGGCCGAGTATTGACGGAGCGGGACGAGAAGGTCGGTGACGGCCGGACCGGCACTCCCGCTCGACCGAAAGGGAGTGCTTCATGACCGATCAACCACACTGCGCAGTCGTGACCGGCGCCAGCCGAGGAATAGGCCAGGCGATCGCACGCCGTCTGGCAGCGTCGGGGATCGACGTCGCTGTCGTCTCTCGCACGGCAACCGCTCACCCCGCGGCACTCGCGGGTTCGGTACAGCAGACCGTAGACCTGATCATCGGTAGCGGCGGCACGGCACACGGTTTCGTGGTCGATCTGGCCGACCCTGAACTGGACTCTGCCGCACTTATCGCACACATCGAGGACACGATGCAGAACACGGTGGACATCCTCGTCAACAACGCGGCGGCGACGCGACGCTACGAGACGTTGTTCACCGACATGCGCAGGGACTGGTTCCTCGACTCCGTCCGGACCAATCTCTGGGCCGCGTGGGAGCTGGCGGCCACGGTCGTCCCCGGAATGCGCCGCCGGGGCGCCGGCTGGATCCTCAACATCTCCTCTCGCCAGGCCGGCCCCCGAGTCGGACCGCCGTTCGCTGCGCACCCGCTGGCCGGATCGGTGCTCTACGGGGGGACAAAGGCCATGCTCGATCGCATGACCACCGGCGCCGCGATGGAGTTGTACGGCGACAACATCGCCGTTGATGCGCTGGCGCCCAACCGCGGTGTGGCCACCGAGCACGCGGCCGGCGCGGTGCCTGGCTGGCCGTCCGAGCCGGAGGAGACCATGGCCGAGGCGGCATTGCTGCTCTGCTCGGCCAACCCCGCCGAGGTCACGGGCAGGGTCGCCTACAGCCTGCCCCTGCTCAAAGAGTTCGGCCGCCCCGTGCGCTCCCTCGACGGCACTGCACTCGTGGCCGGCTGGCAACCGGAGGATCTCGACGAAACCGGTTTCCTGACCGACTACCTGCGCTTCGTCCCGCCGCCGCCGATGCCGGTCATCGACCGCCGGCCCTGACCGTGACGACACCAGAGTCAGCGACGCGCGCGTTCTTCTCCTTCCCCCGCGTCGACGTCCCGGCGCGGCATCGCGACTACAACGAGTGGCACCAGTTGGACCACCTTCCGCAGAACCTCGCCCTTCCCGGAGTAGTGCACGGCGACCGATGGGTCCGATCGCCGGACTGCGTCGCTGCAGAATCGTCCCCGGACGCGCTGTTGGGCAGTGCCCACTACGTCGCGATGTACTGGTTCGCCGAGCCCGCCACGGCGAGCATCGCCGAGTGGACCGCACTCGGAGACACCACGCAGCAGCAGGGTCGCCGGCCGGAGCTTCGCTGGACGACCCGCACCGCGCTGGGTATGTTCTGCCCGGTTCGCGGCTACGTGCGAGCAGATCGTCGGATCACACCGGCAGCGTTGCCGTTCAGGCCGCACCGCGGCGTGCACCTGACCGTGAGCACGGTTGCGGACCCGACAGGCGCGGCGGCACAGGATCTTTTCCAGTTCTACGACATGGTGCGCATTCCGCAGCTGCTCACCCTGCCCGGCGTGGCGGGGGTGTGGACATTTCGCAGCGTCGCGGTTCGCGGACCGGACGGACCGCTACTCGATGAGAAGTCGGTGCTGCGGGTCACCTTGTGCTACCTGGAGTCGGACCCCGTGAGCTTTGCGGCCGAACTGCGTGCGGCCGAGCGTGATCGTGCGGTGGCCCTGCCAGGCGCAGACTTCGAGGGCGTCGAGAAGCTGCGGCTACGCAGCCCACTGCGCAGCATCGTGCCCTGGGAATGGAACTGGTTCGACACCGCCGAGGATCTGCAACCCTAGGCGCGCGGCGTCGTTTCCAGGCAGGGTCTCCTCTGTTGGGTTCCGGGCGGGTCGGCTGCATGACCGTACTGGGCCGAACGCCTCTGTCGTCCGATCGCGGGCCCGAACACTCTTGAGGTAGCACCGCTCTCGGGCGGTACGACCAACTGTCTCCATGATTAGGGCGAGAATGAGCATGCCGACTCCAGGAAGACCTGCAGCGCGGTACGACGAACTCGACATCAAGCGGGTATCTCCTGTCGAACCCGCTCTGGTCGTCAACGTGAGCCTTCTCGACCCGAGCGGTGACTATGACGAGCACGTCACGTTCCTCGGGCGCGATGTCCGCATCCTCCGGCTGGGAACCAGCGGCCGGGTCGATGAGGCCGAGTCCCTGGTATCGAAATGGGCGGCGCAGGCTGACGCGATCGCCTTGACCGGTGTACGTGAGGCCCGCGCCACGGGCTGGTACGACGGCGACCTCGACAGCGTTGAGGGGTTGCACGGCGCCGCGATCGGCGTGCCGGTCACCGACGGCGGCACGCTTCGCAACGTGCTGAACGAGTGGGCGGTCCGGCACGTCCAGACGGAGATGCCGGGATACTTCACCAACGCGCGCGTCGTGGTTCTCGGCGGGAAGAACCACGAAACCACGACGCGGATCCTGCACGAGTACACCGCCAACTTCACGTTCACCAACCCCCCGCTCATCGACCTGCTCAGCGGGCTTGAGTCCATCCCAGTCGTGGGCCAGATCGCGAGCGTAGGTCTGTGGCCCGCCCACCACCTCCCCGGCCGGGTGCAATCGATGCTGCCTACCCCGGGCGTGGTCGGCCTCGCTTTGGCTCATAAGGCCGCGCGCGAATGCGACGTCGTCGTGGCCACGTATGAAGAGCTCATCGACTTCGGTCTGGAGGACCTCCGCGGCAAAGCCGTCATCACCGCAGCGATCTCCGACGATCGCCTCGCCGAGCTGGCTGATCGCGGCGTCGACATGGTGCTCGACTGCACCCCCCAGCCGTTCCACATGATCGTCGAGTCGGCGGTGCTGGAGGCGCTGATGCTCGTGACCTCGTCGGGCGTCGAGCGGCTCTCAGACGACGAGTTGCTTGAGAAGACCGTCGCTGCGGGTCTACAGCCACGCGTGTTGCAGCCGAACGGGCCGCGGCGAAAGAGCCGTTTCGCCTTCGTCATCCACCCGCTGAGCCAGGGGCATTTCGATAAAGTGGAGCCGTTACGGACGATCTCCAAGATTGCGCCCGGCGTCGTCATGGATGCCGTGGAGAAGGCGGTGGCCTACGCCCCGCCGTTCACGTACAGCCACGTCACCGGCATAAAATCGCCGACCGGCGCGGAGGCCGAGGGCTGGCTGATCAGCCTGGGCGGCACTCCGGGCCAGTTGCTTGCGCACAGCCCGGAATTCACCTACGCCAAGCTGCTGACCGCGGCCGAGATCGCCAAGAAGCTCGGCGCGCAGATCATGGGCCTTGGCGCGTTCACCAAGGTCGTCGGCGATGCCGGCGTGACCGTTGCCAAGCGGGCCCCGCTGCCGGTCACGACAGGGAACAGCTACAGCGCCTCCGCCGCGCTCTGGGCGGGCCACGAGGCGCTCCAGCAGCTCGGGCTTGTCGAGGTCGACGCCGACGGGGTAATGCGTGGCAAGTCGATGGTTGTCGGTGCCACGGGCGCCATCGGATCCGTGTGCGCCCGCCTGCTCGCGCTCGCGACTGACGAGCTGTGGCTCGTTTCCCCCGAGGCCGCGAAGCTGCTCGCCCTCAAGGAGGACATCGAGAGCGAGAACCCGCGCGCGCAGGTCCACATCGCGGCCACGCCGGGACGTCATCTAGGCGAGATGGACCTCGTCGTCACCGCGACGTCGGGGGCCGGTAAACGGGTCCTCGACATCATGGACGTTAAACCTGGCTGCGTCATCACGGACGTCGCACGGCCCCTGGACCTGTCGGCCGAGGACGTCGCTCGGCGTCCCGACGTGCTTGTCATCGAGTCGGGCGAGATCGAACTTCCCGGCGACGCGCACATGAGAAACGTCGGCCTACCCAAGGGCGTTGTTTACGCCTGCTTGGCAGAGACCGTCGTGCTCGCGCTCGAGGGGCGGTACGAGACGTTCACGGTCGGGCGAGAAATCAAGTGGGAGAGCGTCAAAACGATCTACCAGCTCGGCCTCAAGCATGGGATGAAGCTCGCGACGATCTCCGGCGTCAACGGCGTCTTCACCGACGCCGATATAGCAAAGATCCGACGCCTCGTAGTCGACGCGCTTCGCACCGCGGAGTGGTAGTCACAGGCTGATCGGGTCGGCGTGCGTGAACAGGCCGCTGTAGGCGTTCAGTGCCGGCTGCCCGCCCAGGTGGGCGTAGAGCACGGTGGAGTCGTGCGGGATCTCGTTGCTGGTCACCAGATCGATCAGGCCAGCCATCGACTTGCCTTCGTACACGGGGTCGATGATCACGCCCTCGAGTTGGCCGGTCAGCTTGATGGCCTCCAGCGTCGAGTCCACCGGAATCCCGTAGCGGTCGCCGGCCCAGCCCGCCAAAACGGTGATCTCGTCCTCACGAAGATCTCGTTCGAGCCCGATGAGCGCGGCGGTGCGTCCAGCGATCCGAGCGACCTGTTCGCGGGTCTCCTCGACACGAGCGCTGGCATCGATGCCGATCACGCGACGCGGACGTCCACCGGCCTGCTCGACGG
>JBDTFN010000119.1:0-6944 GCA_039937915.1 Jatrophihabitans sp.
GTGCCGCCGCTCCCAACACCGGTTCCTCGAGCATTGCTGCGTATTCGGTCAGAGGATCGTTCGCGGGAAGCCAGTCCCGAAGTAATTGCGCGATGTCACGCAATATGGTGGTGCCGTTGGGGGCGTCTCCACCGCGGAGGGGAAGTTCGAAGTCCAGTTCGGCGAGGCGGTCGGCCGGAGCGATTTCGGCCAGCGTGTACCCGTCCGCGAGGGCCCCTAGGGGGGTGCACAGCGATGGGAGCAACCCGGCAGCGAGTTCCTCGGCGTCGAGGTGATCCGGGCCGAACCGGGCGAGGGCCTCCCTGACCTGCGCCAGCACCTCCCCCTCGAAGTCGGCGGCGGTGGTGTCCAGGTGCTCGAGCACAGAATGCACGAGCGTGCCGAACGACGTCCCGCCCGGCAGGTCGGACATCGGCGACGGCACCGCCTGTAGCGCGTCCCGCTCGGCGTTCACCGCGGTCGGGACGTCGGGTTCGTCATCCTTCTGCTGAACCTCGGCCTCACTGGCGATGGACGGGCCAGCGTCATGGGCTGCCGCCGTCAGCGCGCTGTAGGAGGTGCGCCGCCACTCGGTGTCAATGCCCCGGTGGAGCCGGGCGACGTCGAGCGAGCCGGCATCGTAGGCGGCACCCACCCAGCGACCCGGTTCCCTGGGCTCGACGGGCTCGATCGCCAGCCGTCCCGGCACAGCCCGCGGCATCAGTCTTTCCACCGCACGCGCTTCGTTCGGCACGGGGACACGCTCGGGAATCTCGACCGACGGGTCATCGCAGAACAGCAACCTGTGCAGCGGAGCGCATTCGGTGTTGCGTCCGCTCGGCGCCCACCACGCCACTACCTGCGCCTGGGCGCGGGTCAGCGCCACGTACAGCAGGCGCAACTCCTCGCCACGCTGCTCGCTCTTCCCACGCCGCTGACTGTCCCGGATGGTTGGGGTGTTGTGTCCGCCCACGTCGCGAACCCGTCGGCCGGCATCGTCGTGGAAGAGCGGCACCGCCTCGTCGCGCACAAAGCGGTCCCACTCGAACGGAACCAGCACGATCGGGAACTCCAGGCCCTTGCTTGCCCAGACAGTCACGATCTGAACCGCCGCGGCATCGGAATCGAGTCGGCGGCTGCGCTCGACCGCGGTGTCGCGGTGCGCCTCCTTCACCCGACGCCGCAGCCACTCCGACACCGCGGCGAGGCCGAATCGATTGGTCATCGCGGCCGAGTGCAGCGCCTCCCCCACGTGGCGCAGGTCGGTGAGCCGTCGTTCGCCGTCGACCTGCGCGAGCAGTCGCGGTTGCAGCATTTCGTTGCGGCTGATCGTCTCGAGCAGGGCCGCGATGCCACGCTCCTGGAAAACGGTCACCCAATGCCGCAGCCGCAGTGCGAGGCCGTCCAGATCCTTCGATTCGAGGTCGGCGGCGTCCCACCCGACGAACGGTGTGATCGCCAGTCGGCGCAGGAGCGTCGTACGACTCGGCTGCTCGAGAGCCTCGAGCAGCACCACCCAGTCGCTGCCGGCCGGAGTACGAAAAACAGAGGACGTCGTGCGCCGCACCGACGGCACGCTCGCCGCTTGCAGTGCGTCGTGGACGAGGTCGAGCTGTGCGTTGGTGTCGACGATGATCGCGATGTCACCCGGACGCACGCCACGTACTGGACCTCCGTCGCGCGGGGTGAGCTTCGCCCCGCCTTCGAGCAGCCCGACGACCTCGGCGACGACGTCCGGGACGACCATGGCCCGCGCCTGCGCAACGCTCTGTGACGGATCGGCGCGAACAACTCTGATCCGCACCGGGGCAGCGGACGAGCTCAGTGAGCGCCCCTCGTGGGCCGCCGACACCGGCTGGACGACGATGCGCGGATCACCGAGCGCGGCCGTGCCCATCAATGCGTCCAGGCCGGCCAGCAGGACCGGGTCGCTGCGCCAGTTTCGGGCCAACGTGGCGTGCTGCGCCGCAGCATCTTTAGCCGCGAGGTAGGCATGCACGTCCGCGCCTCGGAACGCGTAGATCGCCTGCTTCGGATCGCCGATGAGCACGAGCGCGCTGTGCCCGTGGAACGCAAGCCGCAGGATGTCCCATTGGACCGGATCGGTGTCCTGGAACTCGTCGACCAGCACCACGCGGTACCTCGACCGCAACCGCCCGGCCGCCGCAGCGCCGGTGTCGCCGTCAGCGAGGGTCGCCCGAAGCCTGGTCAGCAGGTCGTCGTAGCTGAGCAGCAACCGCGCACGCTTGCGATGCTCGACCTGTTCGCGCACCGCCGTGGCGAAGCGGCGGCGCAGGTCGGCGGGACTGTCCACGGCCGGTGTCTCGGGCACGAGAAGTGCCTGGCCGTCGCGAATCACGGTGTGGGCGAGCGTGATCGCTTCGTCATAGGTGAGCGGCGGATCGGTCGCGTTCGGCCGTGCCCACATCTGCAGGTACAGGTCGGCGACGACCTCTTCGGTGAGGTCGTCGAGGTTCTCCACGAAGCTCGCCGACGCGTCCACATCGGCCGCGGTACCGAGCCCGGCGAGGACGCGGCTGCAGAACTCGTGCGTCGTTGCGACCGTGGCCGAGTCGAACTCACTGAGCGCACGGACGAGCCGATCGCGGCGGGCCACTACGTCGGCCGAAGCAAGATGCCGCAGGAGTGCGTCGTCCCCGGCCAGCGCCGCCGCCGGGTCGACCAACGCGTCGCGGGCACGAACGAGGCGTTCGCGCACTCGATCGCGCAACTCCTGCGTGGCCGCACGCCCGAACGTAACGACGAGCAACTGATCGAGCCGGGCCACGCCTTCGGCGACGTAACGGGTCACGAGCCCCGCGATAGTGAAGGTCTTGCCCGTCCCCGCGCTCGCCTCCAGCACGGTGGTCCCCTGCGGTAGCTCCGCCAGTAGGTCGAACTGCGCAGCATCGCTCACGAGGCAGCCTCCGCGCTGAGCAACGGAGTCCACATCCGCACTGCAAGGGGCGCGAACCGCAACTCGTCCCGCCCGGACGGAGCGAAGTCGAGGAGGGCGTCGAAGGATGCCCTCGCGCCGAGCACGAGTTCGTGCGCGGCCTCGACGCACTCGCCGTCGAATCGGCCGCCAGCCCAGTACGAGCGTGCGGCCTCCCGCGAGTCGGCCTCGCTGCGGCCGTCGAAGCGCCGCGTGGCAAAACGTTCGGAGGTCTTTAGCGGAAGCGGCAGCGGAGAACGAAGCCCCAGATCGCGCAGCGCGACGAGATCGGCGAGCACACCCCGCGCCTCGTCCGCGCCGATGCCGGAGACGACGATGCGTCGCGCACCGCCCTGCGCCTTGCCCACACACACTGCGCGCAGCGCCGGATCGGGATCACCGGACGCCACTAGGGCCAGGTACCGCAGCCAGGATTCCAGCCGCTGCTTGGGGCCCAGACTCGAGTAGGTGACCCCCAGCAGAGCCGAGCCGTACAGACCGACCACGGTGCCGGTGACGGTGCGACCGTCCTCGAGCGGGACCCTGACGTCGCGAGAAGTCGAGGTGCCGTCGCCCCGGTCGCCCGCGCAGGCGACGAGCAGAGCCTCGACCGTATTGCCCACCTCCGTGAGCACGCGCTGGCCGATCCGCCCTGGGGGCAGGTCTCCGCGGCGAAGTTCAACCTCCTGGCAGGACTCGATCGACATCCCGGCCAGCCGGTTGCGCAGCACTCGCGACCCGATGCTCCATGCGGGCAGTCCGCCGACATCGACCGGGAGCGCATCGTTGGGGTCGTCGTCGTCCTGCCAGGTACTGATCTTCAGTCGCTGCTGCACAAAGCCCCGCACAGGATTGGCGAGGAATCGGACCAGTTCCTCGAGTTCGATCGTCGCGTCCTCGGCGGCAGCGAGTTCGCCACTGATCAGTTCCCGGGGGGCGCTACGCGGTCCCACTGATTTCCGCGCACCGGCCAAGGCTGTGGGGTCGAAGCTGAACGGCGAGCCGTGCTCGAAGTTGCGTGGATCGAACGGCTGTAACGGATGCCGTCGCACGACCTGCTCTCGGGCGTGTTCGGCGGTGGCGTCGAGCGCGTCGAGCAGTTCGCCCAACGGGACGCAGGGCGGAATCTCGGCTCCGCTGCGCGGGTCCGCTCCGGTGTAGGTGATCACAAGGTGCTCCTGCGCAGCGCATATTGCGTCGAGGAACAGTTGCCGGTCCTCGCTGCGGACATCCCGCTCCCCCGTCCGCGGATCGCGCGCCAGTAGATCGTCGCCGTCGACCACTCCGGTCCGGGGGAAGGCGCCGTCGTCCATACCGACCAGGCAGACGACCCGGTGCGGCACCGACCGCATCGGCACCAGGCTGCACACCGTGAGGCTGCCGGTGCGGAAGCTGGCTCGGGTGGGGCGGCCGGCGAGGCGCGCGTCGAGCAATGCGGAGACGTCGGCTCGGGTGAGTAGGACGTCGGTCTCACTGGCGGCCTCGGCAACGTCTGCGAGCTCACCGCGCAGCTGCACCGCCTGCCAGGGCTGGATCGGCTCGCCGAGAGCGAGCACGTGCTCGGCGAGGACCTGCGTCCACGCGGTTACCGGACGAGGTTCCTCGAACGCGCGGACCGCGGTGTCCACCCGATCCAGCAGTTCAGCAAAACGTCCGGCTAGGTCGATCGCCCCACTGTCGACGTCGTCCAGTGGAAGGACCGAGCCGAGCCACTGGTCGTGCTCCTCCATCGTCACGCCGAGCAGCAGCCGGTCGATCGCCGCGCGCCATGTCCCCTGGCCAAGACCGCCGAGGCCGTACGGGGCCCGGTGCTGCGCGTCGAGTCCCCACCGGGCGTTGGCACCGGACGTCCATTCGCGCAGCGTCTCGATGTCATCGTCGGTGAAACCGAACCGGTGCCGCACTGGCGCCGCACCGGCCAGGTCCAGTACCTCGGTGGCGGTGACACGGTGCGCGGCCAGTTCGAGCAGTTGGGTGAGCAGGCTCAGCATCGGATTCGTCTGGCGCAGTGACCGGTCCGCGAGCTTGACCCGTAACGCCGCGGCCGGATGCCCACCCGGTTCGGGCGCCATTCCGAAACTCGCCGCGATCAGGGGTGCGTAGGCCTCGACGTCGGGGCACATAATGACGATGTCTCGTGGCTCGAGGGTGTCATCGCGGGCCAGCAGACCGAGAACCGTTTCCCGCACGACCTCGATCTGCCGTGCCGGACCGTGACATGCGTGCACGGACAGGGAGTCATCACCGGGCTCGATCGAAGCCTGCTCGACCGTGTCTTCGGCCAGACCGGTCTGCAGCCGGCCGAGCAGGGTCGGCGGCCGCTCACCCATCGGGTGGTGTTCGTCGCGCATATCCGGACCGGAGAGCAGTTGCTGGAGTTCCGCGACGTCCCGCGAAAGGGATGCGAGCAGCGGATTGGTCACCCGCAGGGTGGAGTCGGCACGGCGACCTGCTGGTTCGGTGACCGCGCGCCAGAGAGCAGGCGACGGGTGATTCAGCCACAGGTGGATCTCACGGTGCTCGGCCAACGCGTCCAACACCTCGACCCGGGACGGCGAGAGCCGGGTGACCCCGAAGATCGAGAAGGATCGTGGAAGATCGATCGGACGTGGGTCCTCGCGGATGCGCGCGCAGGCGTCCGGAAGAAGCTCGGCCGGCCCGGGGCCGAGTTCATCGCGTAATCGCCGCCAGAGTTCGGGCTGCCAGGCAAGATCGGCTGGCAGCGGTTCGCCGCCACCATCACGCCAGTCGCGCAGCATCGCTGGACGGGCCGCGCCGTACGACGCGAACAGTCGAGCCAGTTTGGCGCCGACCGCATAGCGTCGAGCACGCCCGTCCCCAAGATGGACCGCGAGCACCCGCGCCCACGCCTCGCTCGTGACGACTTCATCGATGATGGTCATCAACGGCCAGACCGCCCGTTCAGCCGACCACACCCCGACGCTCGCGGCATAGGCCGCGTCCGCAGCCGCAACCGCGTCGTCGAGAACCTGGCTGGACGACGGGAAGGTGACGTTGGCGCACACCCCGTCCCCGGACGTTCCGGCCCCGAGGACGTGGCTGAGCCGTTGGGCCAGCCAACGCTCCACGCCGCGGCTGGGTACGGCGACTACCTCCGGGGCAAACGGATCGCCCGACGGGTGCGCAAGGACTTCGCCCAACGCGGCGACCAAGGGGTCAGCTCGTTCGGACCGATGGATCACCAACACGCCGCGCACCCCCTTGAGCTTCGACGCCGATCCTAGGTGCGGCCGGCGACAGTTTCTGCTCGTCGGCCCCAGCGGGATCAGTCGCCGGCGGGATTAGGGACGAGCACGCCGCGGGCCTGCTTGACCGCAATCTGCGCCTGGGCCCGGGGGCCGGCGATCGTGCCGGGGATGGTGATCGCTGCACCACCATCGACGGTGAACGACGCACGCCAACTGGCCGTGGCCGACACCGTCACCTTGCCGGTGCGCGTGTAGACGTGGCCGTAGTAACGCGAACACTGCTTGGACGTGCATGGGTCCCGCTCGGCGTCATACGCCTTCCCGGCCGGCGCATTGCCGTCGGCCGTCCCGTCCCCGAATTCCCAGGCGACGTGGTCGAGCACGAGGCTGATGACGACCTGCTTGCCGAGGATGGTGACCGGCGCCAGGGATCGGGTACGCGGCGCATCCGCCCACATCACCGTCTCGATGTTCACCAGCGTCGTGCCATGGGGCGCCAACCCCACGTCCGCGGTTGGGATCAGCCGCACCGCCTGTTCACGAACCAGCCCGGCGGTGATTACTGCTCGGTCTCGGGACACGCAATCAGCGCCCGCATACTGCCAAGAACCGTCATTCTGTTGCTCCACGCGAACGACGGCGTCCTGCGTTTTGGCGGTGATCGCCTCGCCGACTCCGCAAACCCCACGTTGAGCACGACACGAGTTGGCTCCTCCCTGCGGATCCACGTCGCCCAGACTGGTCAGTTGAAGACCTACGTCCGAGTCACAAGTAACAGTCATCACGCTTGGCGTCTGGATCGACGACGTCTCATCGTTCCG
>JBDTFN010000120.1:0-9794 GCA_039937915.1 Jatrophihabitans sp.
CGCCGGTGCGGCCGCGGATCAGCCCGACGGCCTCATCGATCACCGGCCGCGCCGCGAGCGCGGTCTGCAGCCTGTCGGTGAGCACGAGCGCCTGGGTCAGGATCTGCGCGTTGTGTACCGCGACCGCAGCCGGGGCCGCGAACAGCTCGCCGAGCAGCTGGGCGTGCTCATCGAACACGTCCTTGCCGCGGGCATAAACGTTGATGGCCCCGACCGTCTGTTGCCCAGGCAGCAGCAACGGCAGCGACAGCGCACTGTGGATGCCCAACCGGCCGACCCGCGGCCCGAAGCGCGGCCACATCTTCTCCCCACCCAGCGACCCGGAGCGCACAGTGCGCCGCTCCAGCGCCGCGGTGATACACGGGCCCTCGTTGACCGTCACGTACTGGATCTCGTCGATCTCGCTGACGAACGGATGGCTGGCCGCCAACGCCTCCACCCGGTTGTCCGGGCGGTCCACGCGCAGCAGCGTCACCCCAGCCCCGTCCGCGCCAGGAATGGCGTTGGCTGCATAGGTCGCCACGTGGGCGAGCAGCTCCGACAGCCCGAAACTGCCGGTGACCAGACCAGCGAGATCGGTAAGACTGGACTGCAAATCGGCGGCATCCGCGCTGGCCTGCTCCGCGCTCAGCCCATCAGCCGGTTGCTTGCCATTGCCGGTGACGTCGGTCATCGCCACTCCTTGCGCTCACGATGGCGAAACTGCCCAGGTCCTGCGTCGACTTACCATCTGACGGTTCCGGCGGCGATCAGACTAGTTGCCGCTCCAAGACGAGCATAGCCGCGACGAGCATAGCCGCACGGGGACGCCAAGACGGTGTATGCAGCCGCCTGCGAACGGAGACGTCCCCTGCAGGCCGCGACACCAATGCGCTCAACATGAGCACCCTAATGACCCTGTCCTGTCGGCTCACCAAGCCTGTTGCGTGGCGCCGGACCGGCGTCCGCGATCGCGGGCACGCCTGCCTCATGCTGCAGGCAGCAGTCTGCCGGGGTCGTTGAGCGAATGGAGGTTCGGCAGGCTGCGCAGCGATCTCGGCTGCCCCCGGCAGGCGAGCGTGACGGGTGCGGCCCGGTTGTTGGTGATCGGTCATAGCCTTGCAGGTGATCCCGAGGAGGCGACCGTGATCGAACATTCCGCCGAACGTCGACCCATCGGCTGGTGGCTCAAGACAGCCGATGCCAGGATCGAGCAAGCCTTCGACGATGTCTTCGAGAGCCAGTCGATCACCAGGCGCGAATGGCAAGTGCTCGAGCCCGTGTCCCGTGCCCCCGTAGCGGAGCCGGAGCTGTTGAAGAAGCTGGAAGCGTTCGCTGGCGCTCAAGATGCCGTGGATGAGCTGCGACGACGCGGTTTGCTGGCCGACGGCGTGGACGGAGTTCTGACATTGACGGACGCGGGCCATGTCGCGCACGGCAGGGCGGCTGCTGGCGTTGGGACTATTCGGCGTGCGGTCAGCGCCGCGTTGCCCGGAGAGAACTACGCCACCCTGACCCGGCTGCTAGCCGATTTGGTCAACGGCCTTGATCGGACATCGAGGTCGTCGCGCTAAGGAACCCTCCGCGCCCGCGATGCAGCGGTCGGACACGGCCGGCGCCGGTCAGCAGCAGCCGATCTTGATCCGTCCCGAATGACGCACCTTTGCGGACGGGCCGATCGCTGTGTCAGCGAGGATCCCGACCGGGCACTTGTGGGGTTCCAAAACGCGGTGCGTCGCATTTTCGGGGGCCACGCGGCTGGCAGACGGCCAGGCACGATCTGGCGTGCGGCGTCCTCTGACACAAGCGATGCCGTCAGCGCGACTGCTTCCCGCGGGTCACCACTAGTGGGCGGCAGGTTCTCATTCATCAACAGCTCCGAGGCAGCAGCACCCGCACCGCGGTATCCACCGGTTCGGCCCCGTACCAAATCGCGGCCAAGAAACGCTGCGCCAGCGAAACCAACCGGACCGAGCCCACTCGCACGTACTGCCGCCAGGTGCCACCCACTGGACCTATCGGCACAGCTCGGTGCGCCATCGGGGACAAGGGGTGGCACGTGGCCAGTGCCTCGACCAGGTTGGCGGGGCGATCGACGCGAAGCAGCGTCTTCCCCGGCCCCGCCGGCTCCAGGGGTCGCCTTCGCGGCGACGGTATGTCGGCGTCGTCCGAGGCGTCGAAGAGCACCTGCGCGGCATGTCCCTCACGGGCGTAGGCGTGCAACCCGTCGGGGTGCTTGTCACCGAATTCGTCGATGAGCAAGTCGGCCCGGATCTGGTCGGCGCCCGAGGCCGGGCTCTTGTCCGAGGATCCGCCTTAACCCCTTGGGTGCTGCCAGTGGGCGACCGCGTTGATCTGCGCGCCGGTGGCCGCGGCGGTCTGTGCGGCCCACCGCGTGGCGTCGGTCGATGATGCGGATCCGTCTGTGCCGCCCACGATCCGGCGACGGTTCGAGACGCTCGGCGGTCCACTCGTTGCTTCGCCAAATCAGGCTGGCCGTTGGCGGGCACCGTTGGTATGCAGCTTCAGTGGGGTAGTCCGCGTAGGCGCACGGAGAGGCAGGTGACGCATCCTTCGAGTTTTTCGAACTCGCCGATGTCGACCGGTACAGGTTGATAGCCGAGTTGGGTTATCAGTTCGGTGCTGCCGGGACAATCGTCGGCGATGAGCAGGCGGCCGGCACCGAGATCAACGACGTGCGCGCCGGATTCTTCCGGCATCGGGACGAAGCGGTCGAAGATGCGGGCGTCGTCGACGAGCGGGAGGTAGCCGATCACGCTGCCATCGGGTAGCGCTGTCACGGCAGATTTGAGGTGGAGCACCTTGCTGATCGGGACGGCGATGACAGTGGCACCGAGGGGGCTGAGGATGTCGCGCAGTTGTCGGATACCGGCTCCATTGGTGCGGCCGCCTCGTCCTACGTAGATCGTGTCGCCGACCTTGAGGACATCGCCGCCGTCGAGGGTGCCGGGGGGACGGATCCGGTTGATCGACAGTCCGAGTGCCTCGACTGTCGTCTCCGCTTCGATGATTTCAGGTTTGCGGCTGTCGGCGCCGGGACGGGAGATGACTGCGACGTTCTTGTAGACGAGCATGGTGTCTTCGATGAAGACGCCATCCGGGCAGTTCTCGGCCGGCGGCACTTCGACGGTCTGCCAGCCGGATTCGTGTAGCGCGTTGACATAGGCGTCCCACTGGATACAGGCGAGGTGGTAGTCGACCGGTTCGCGTTCGCGGTGGCTGACGATGCCTTCGGCCAGGCGTGGGCTGGGTTTGCGGATCAGGGCGGTGCGCGAGCTCATGGGGTGCCTTTTCTGGTGGCGGAAACTGGCTGGGTCAGGCGCGTGCGCGTGCTTGCGCGGACGCCGGGCATGGTGACCATCCCGCTGCCAATGATGCTGCCGACCACCGGAGGGGTGTTTGGCGAAGGGACGAGATCTGGGCGTCCAGCGATTCCGGTGGTTCTGAGCAGCGAGCACTGTCGCCGCTGCAGCAGCAGTGGTACAGCCAGGACTGGGCCGGTTACGCGTGTGGATGATGGCGCCGGGGCGTAGGCCGCTCGGAACCGAGTGTGGAAGGCGCGTGCGTTGTAAATGGTGACCCCCCTGCGAAGGTGGCGATCACCGGCGTGTCCGGCGCTGAGCAGAAGGCTCGCGAGGTCAGCGGCGGGCGGCTGGCCTCATCCCGGACTGGTTGAGGGGGTCAACGCGGGCGACGTTACACCCGCGCGGCTCTGTGTGCGGGTGCTGAGGTGGGTTGCGGGCCAGGCATGCCTCAGATCGGGCGGCCGCGGCCGGATTCCACAAATTGGACGGTGCCTGCGGACAAGACGTGCATGTCTCGAGTTCGGTGGTGGCTTGCTCGCGAGTTCTACCTCAGCGACGAGTACGCCGATGTCGTCACGGATCGTCGACTGCGCGAGCCGGAATCCAGTGCCGTCGAGGTGCGCCAGACCACGATGGTCACGCCGCAGGTATAGGTCTAGAAGACTCCAGACGGGGTTCCTGGTTGGTGATGTTGGGCGATGGCTCCGACTGCCCTTGCGGGGCGAGGGGTTCGGTGTTGATCCTGGGTCGGATCGGTTCGTGGGTCGAGCAATTATGGCGTAGGTCGGGGAGTTTGCGAGTACCGGCGGGGGTCATGCTCATGCCGCGCAGGGTTCGCGACGTGCGGTCGCGGATGGCTCAGACCATGTTGAGACGGGACGCCTCGCCGGGCTGGCGATCACGTTGACGCGGCGGCCGGTCTCGCCACCGGTGCGTTCTGAAGTTGGAGTGCCCGCTGCGCCGGTGGTGCGCGCCCGATAAGCGCAGGTGCTCGGGAGCTGTTTGCGGTCAGACAGAGGCACTTGACCGCAGAGGGGATGAATGACCGGTACTTCTCGGCTAAGCGCGCCGCTGGCTGTTTGACTTTGACCGTTGCGCGGAGTGCACTGGTAAGCGCAGTCACGCTGCCGGTCTGGGACCGTCATCGTCGCCGTTCGCCGCGATGCCGTGAGCACTCGCTCACCGCGCCCAGAACCCTCTCCGGCCCCTGAGCCTGACCGCGTCGCCGGTCGGTGCACGAAGGCTGACGTCGATTCGTCTCCCATCCTTGATCATCCTGTTCGGTTGAGTGGTCTGACGAGCCCGACCAAGCGATCCACTCCTGCATTTTCGTGCCTGCCGCCGGCAGAGCCGCTCCGTCGGCGTGCGTTCACGCTGAACCGAAAGGTTGTACGTGATGAGTCATATGTTGGGTGTGGAGTCCGAGGTCGGACAGCTACGACAGGCGATCGTGCACAGGCCAGGCCTGGAGTTGACTCGACTGACTCCTGAGAACTGTGACGAACTGCTGTTCGACGATGTGCTGTGGGCGGACCGGGCTCGTGAGGAACACGACGTCTTCACCCAGGTGCTGCGTGACCAGGGGGTGTCGGTGCATCACTTCGCCGACCTACTGGCGCAGACGCTCGCCCTGCCCGAGGCGAAGGCCTTCGTTCTGGATCGGGTGTGCACGATCCACCGCGTCGGGCCGACCCTGACCGCCTCGCTGCGCGCGCTCGCCGAGGATCTGGACTGCGCGACTCTTGCCGACCTGCTGATCGGCGGCATCACCAAAACCGACCTGTCCCCGCTGCGGGCCGGCAGCCTGCGGCTGCAGAGCCTCGGCGCGGACGACTTCATCCTCCCGCCGGTACCGAACACCCTGTTCCAGCGCGACAACTCGGCCTGGATCTACGGCGGTGTCTCGATCCACCCGATGGCCAAGCCGGCCCGGCAGCGCGAATCGATCCACTCCCGCGCCGTGTACCGCTTTCATCCGATGTTCGCCGACGCAGCGTTCCCGACCTTCTACGGCGACGACGACGCCGACCATCAACCGGCGACCCTCGAGGGCGGTGACATCCACGTCCTCGGTCGGGGCGCGGTCCTGATCGGAATGGGGGAGCGCACCACACCCATGGCCGTGGAGATCCTGGCCCGCGAGCTGTTCCGCCATCAGGCCGCCACCCAGGTCATCGCCGTGCAGTTGCCCAAGTCGCGGGCGTTCATGCATCTGGACACGGTGTTGACGATGATCGACACGGCGACCTTCGTGCGCTACCCGGATCTGGACGTCAGCACCATGGCGACCTGGACGATCACCCCCGCCGATCCGCAGGAGACAGTCGAGCACGACACAGGTGGCCTGCACGTCGAAGCCCGCGAGGACCTGTTCGCGACCATCGCCGACGCGCTCGGCGTCGAGCGCGTCACCGTGCTCGCCGCCGACGAGGACACCCGAGCCGCCCAGCGCGAGCAATGGGACGACGCGAACAACTTCCTCACCGTCGCCCCTGGCGTCGTGATCGGCTACGAACGCAACACCGTCACCAACCGCATGCTCGAAGAACACGGCATCAAGGTGCTGCCGATCCCCGGCAGCGAGCTCGGCCGGGCCCGCGGCGGTTCTCGGTGCATGACCTGCCCGATCCAACGAGACGGGATCTGATCAGATGACCTCGACCCGGCACCCCGGTTCGCTGCTCAAGGAACTCGACCTGGACAAGAAGGATGTCTTGGCCCTGCTCGAGCTCGCCCGCGACCTCAAACTCGCCAAGGCCCACGGCGCCGAGCGTCGACAGCTGGTGGGCCGCAACATCGCGTTGATCTTCGAGAAGGCGTCCACCCGCACCCTGTGCGCGTTCGAGGTAGCAGCCCACGACCAGGGCGCCCAGATCACCTATCTGGGCCCCGAGGGCTCCCACATCGGCAGCAGCGAATCGATCAAAGACACCGCCCGGGTCCTGGGCCGCATGTTCGACGGAATCGAGTTCCGCGGCTTCGCGCAAGCCGACGTCGAGCAACTGGCTGACCATGCCGGCGTCCCGGTCTGGAACGGCCTGACCACCGAATGGCACCCGACCCAGATGCTGGCCGACATTCTCACCATGACCGAACACCATGACGGTCCGCTGGAAGACATCGCGTACTGCTTCCTGGGCGACGGCCGCAACAACGTGGCCCGCTCGCTGCTGATCACCGGGGCGCTGCTCGGTATGAACGTCCGCATCGCGGCACCGCCGGAGTTGTGGCCCCCAGCTGATGTCATCGACAGTGCACGCGCGTTGGCGAGCGAGAGCGGAGCACGGATTCTGGTCACCGACGACGCGGCCCGCGGCGTGGAGGGTGTGGACTTCGTCTACACCGACGTCTGGGTCAGCATGGGCGAATCCGATGCGGATTGGGCCACCCGGGTACCGGTACTGCTGCCCTACCGGGTCACGACCGAGCTGATGGCCGCCACCGGACGGCCCGACACGAAGTTCCTGCACTGTCTACCTTCGCTGCACAACGCCGACACCGACCTGGGCCGACGCCTGCACAGACAGTTCGGCCTGGACGGCGCCGAGGTCAGCAACGACGTCTTCGAATCACCGGCCTCGATCGTGTTCGACCAGGCCGAGAACCGCCTGCACACCATCAAAGCGGTCATCGTCAACGCCCTGGGCGGTACGAACTGAGATGAGGATCGTCGTCGCTCTCGGCGGGAATGCCCTATTGGAGCGGGGCGACAAGCCCGATGCTGTCATTCAGATCGGTCATGTGCGGGCGGCTGCGTTTTCGTTGGCGTCCTTGGCGAACGAGCATGAGCTGCTCATCTGCCATGGCAACGGCCCGCAGGTCGGCATGCTCGCGTTGGAGAGTGCATCGGACACGACCCTGTCCGGGCCGTACCCGTTGGACGATCTCGTCGCGCAGACCCAGGGCATGATTGGCTACTGGCTGTCCCAGTCTTTGCGTAACGCTGGTGTGCACAAACCGATCCTCGGTCTCATCACCCAGACCGTGGTCGACCCGGCCGATCCCGCCTTCGCCCGGCCCAGCAAGTTCGTCGGGCCCTGCTACTCCCACGATCAGGCACAGACGCTCGCGGATCAGTACGGCTGGAGTATTGCGGCCGACGGCGAGCGTTGGCGGCGGGTCGTTGCCTCACCCGAACCGCAGCGCATCGTCGAGCAGAGCTCGGTCACCGGGCTGCTGGACTCCGGTGCGGTGGTGATCTGCGGCGGCGGTGGGGGAGCCCCGGTCACCGAAGGCTCCGCCGGGCACCTGGCCGGCGTCGAGGCGGTGGTCGACAAGGACTACGTGGCGGCCCTGCTGGCCGTCGCGGTCGGCGCCGACCGGCTGCTCGTGCTCACCGACGTCTCCGCTGTCATGGCGGACTTCGGAACCCCGAAGGCTGCGCCGCTTCGCCAGATCAGTCTCGACGACCTGACTGGCATGTCCTTCCCGGCCGGGTCGATGGGACCCAAGATCGAGGGCTGCCGACGGTTCGTGGTGGCGACCGGCGGGTCGGCTTCGATCGGCTCGCTCACCGACGCGGCGGCTCTGCTGTCCGGCGCTGCCGGGACCACCATCACCGGCTCGACCCGTCGCAGCGGAACCCCGAGAACCTGAGGAAATGATCATGACGAGCACCCGAACCCTGGATCCGGAACTGTTGCATCGGATGGACGCGTATTGGCGGGCAGCGAATTATCTGTCGGTCGGTCAGATTTATCTCTATGACAACCCGCTGCTCAAGCGACCCTTGGCGCTGGCGGACGTGAAGCCGCTGGTGGTGGGGCACTGGGGGACTACTCCGGGGCAGAACTTCATCTACGTGCACCTGAATCGGGTGATCACCAAGTACGACCTGGACATGTTCTACATCGCGGGGCCGGGTCATGGTGGTCCGGCGCTGGTCGCCAACACCTATCTCGAGGGCAGTTACAGCGAGATCTATCCCGACGTGAGCCAGGATGAGGCGGGGCTGAAGAAGCTGTTCACCCAGTTCTCCTTTCCCGGCGGCATCTCCAGCCACGTCGCGCCGACCACCCCGGGCTCGATTCATGAAGGTGGCGAGCTCGGCTACTCGCTGAGCCATGCCTTCGGGGCCGCGTTCGACAATCCCGATCTGATCGTGGCCTGCGTGATCGGCGACGGCGAGGCCGAGACCGGGCCGTTGGCTACGGCCTGGCACTCGACGAAGTTCCTCAACCCGGTCAACGACGGCGCCGTCGTGCCGATTCTGCATCTGAACGGTTACAAGATCAGCAACCCCACCGTGTTGGCCCGTATCGAGGCTGAGGAGTTGGATCAGTTCCTGCGTGGCTGCGGTTGGGATCCGCGCTACGTCGAGGGCGAGGACCCCGAGACGATGCATGAGCTTATGGCGACGGTGCTGGACGAGACGATCGAGGCCGTCCGCAGCGCTCAGGCCAAGGCGCGCACCGGTGGCGACACGACCAGGCCGCGGTGGCCGATGATCGTGTTGCGTTCCCCGAAGGGCTGGACCGGACCCGAGGTGGTCGATGGTCTGCAGATCGAGGGCACCTATCGGGCGCATCAGGTGCCGCTGCTGGTGGATGGCGACCATCCGGGGCACGTGGCGCAGCTGGACAGTTGGATGCGCAGCTACAAACCCGAGGAGCTGTTCGACACCGACGGTCGGTTGCTGGCCGACCTTGCTTCGCTGGCCCCGCAAGGGCAGCGGCGGATGGGCGCGAACCCGCACACCAACGGCGGGTTGTTGCTGCGCGACCTGCACATGCCCGACTTCCGCGCCCACGCCGTCGCTGTGCCCGCCCCTGGCGCCGTGCGGGCGAAGGACACCACGGTGCTCGGCGAGTTCCTGCGCGACGTCGTCGCGCTGAACACCGAGCAACGCAACTTTCGGATCTTTGGACCGGACGAGACCCTGTCCAATCTCCTCGGCGCCGTCTTCGAGGTCACCGATCGGCAGTGGGAGGCGCGCACCGTCGACGGTGACGTGTCGTTGGCCCCGGCCGGGCGGGTGCTGGACTCGATGCTGTCCGAGCACCAGTGCGAGGGCTGGCTGGAGGGTTACCTGCTCACCGGCCGGCACGGGTTGTTCAACTGTTACGAGGCGTTCATCCACATCGTCGACTCGATGTTCAACCAGCACGCTAAATGGCTCAAGATCACCAAGGCGCTGCCGTGGCGACGCGACATCTCCTCACTGAACTACCTGCTCTCCTCCCACGTCTGGCAGCAGGACCACAACGGCTTCACCCATCAAGACCCCGGCTTCCTCGATCACGTCGTGAACAAGAAGGCCGACATCGTCCGGGTCTACCTGCCACCGGACGCCAACTGCCTGCTCTCGGTGGCCGATCACTGCCTGCGCAGCCGTCACTACGTCAACGTGATCGTGGCCGGGAAACACGCCATGCCGCAGTGGCTGACCATGGAGCAGGCGCAGGTGCACTGCACCGAAGGCATCGGGATCTGGGAGTGGGCCGGCAACGATCGTGGCGCCGAACCGGACGTCGTGCTGGCCTGCTGCGG
>JBDTFN010000121.1:0-4202 GCA_039937915.1 Jatrophihabitans sp.
CTCTCGCTCGTGATGATCGAGCACTCGGTCTTCGCGCTGCCGTTCGCCTACATCGCCGCGCTCACCGCGATGTGGACGCAGACCCGCTCGGTCCACTGGCTCGACCTCGCCCTGATCACTGTCGCCATGGTCTCGGCGCGGACGGTCGCGATGAGCGCCAACCGCATCCTGGACCGCAACTTCGACGCGCTGAACCCGCGCACGGCCCGGCGCGAACTGGTCACCGGCGAGGTGTCTGTCCGCACGGCGTGGGTCGGCACCGGCGTCGCATTGGTGATCTTCCTCGGTTGCGCTCTCGCGCTCTCCCCGCTCTGCCTCGCCCTCGCGCCAGTCGCGGTGTTCCTGCTCGTTCTGTACTCCTACGGCAAGCGGTTCACCGACTTCCCGCAGGCGCTGCTCGCGCTCGCCCAGTTCGTCGCCCCGGTCGGGGCGTGGCTGGCCGCGGCCGACGACGTGCCCGCCGCGGCGGTCGCGCTGGGGATCGCCGTCGGCGCCTGGATCGGCGGCTTCGACCTCATCTACTCCTGCCAGGACGCGCAGATCGATCGGGAGATCGGTTCGCGCTCCTTCCCGGCGCGCTTCGGCATCCCTGCGGCGCTCACCACCTCGTCGGTCGTGCACCTGGTGACCATCGGGGGTTTCGTCTGGTTCGGCGCTGCCGCCGGGCTCGGCTGGTTGTGGTGGACCGGCGTCGCCCTCACCGCGATCGTCCTGGTCTACGAGCACGCGATCGTTCGGGCCGACGACCTCTCCCGGGTCAACCGGGCCTTCTTCACCGCCAACGGCGTCATCGGCATCGGGCTGTTCGGCTTCGCCCTCGCCGACCTGATCGTGCATGGGTTGGTTGCGTGAGCCGCGAACCGTGGGTGGTCGGGGTCTCCGGCGCGTCCGGGACGCCGTACGCCCGCGCCGTGATCAACGGCCTGCTGGACGCCGGGGAGACGGTCGACCTGGTCGTCTCCCGAGCCGCTCGGCTGACCATCCTGGACGAGACCGGGTTGGCTTTCCGTGACGCCCATTGGCGCGAGGACCTGCAGACCTGGCTGGCTCGCGACCCCGGCGACACGAGGTACTGGTCCGCCGGCGATCTGGCCGCCGGCCCGGCCAGCGGGTCCTACCCCGCCAAGGGGATGGTGGTCGTCCCGGCCTCGACCGCTGCGGTCGCCGGCATCGCGATCGGGTTGTCCAAGGATCTGTTGCAGCGCGCCGCCGACGTCACGCTCAAGGAGCGCCGACCGTTCGTCATCGTGCCGCGGGAGACGCCGTACACGCGAGCCACGCTGGCGCACCTGCTGACCCTGCACGACACCGGCGCGATCGTGTTGCCGGCCAGTCCGGGGTTCTATGCCGCGCCGCAGACCATCGCGCAACTCGTCGACTTCGTCGCGGCCAAGGTGCTGGACGCGATCGGCGTCCCGCACGATCTGATCACCCGCTGGACCGGCACGATCGGCGGCGCCTCGCTCGAAGGCCCGAGCGGGTACGCCCGGTAGCGTCGCAACGCATGGACGATGTCGACCGCCAGTTGTTGGACGCCCTGCGCGCGAACGCCCGGGCCACCTACGCCCAACTCGCCCAAGGCGTCGGGCTCAGTGCCCCCGCCGTTCACGAGCGGGTGGCCAAGCTGGAATCAGCCGGGGTGATCACCGGCTACCACGCTGCCGTCGCTCCTGAATCGCTCGGCTACGCCATGAACGCGCTCATCGGCATCTTCATCACCGACGCCGCCGACACCGACCAGGTCTCGGAGTCACTGTCGGCGCTGCCGGTCGTGGAGCACTGCTGGTTCGTCGCCGGGGAGGAGACGTTCGTGGTGAAGGTCCGCGTGCCCGACGTCGCGGGTCTCGAGGCGGCGATCCGCGCCCTGAACGGCATGCGCGGCGTTGCCCGCACCCGCACCACCGTCGTCCTGTCGACGAAGTTCGAGGACCGGGCCCCGGGCCCGGCCCTGTCGCCGTAGCTGTCGTGCTCGCAGTTGTGGTGCGATACCGGGCATGGACGTCGACCCGACCCGCCGCCGATTTCTGAGCCTGGCCGGTGCGACCGGCCTCGGCGTCGTCCTGGCGGGGTGCACCTCGAAGAGCACGACCGCAGCACCGTCCTCCACCACCGCTACGTCGCCGACGGCCTCGGCTGCTTCCACCCCGCCGCCGCCGAGCCGCAGCCCTGACCCCACCTTCAAAGAGCTCGGCCAGCAGCTCGGCGACCGGCTCGCGACGCCGGGCCACTCGTCCTACAAGCCGGGCACGCTGCTGTACAACCCGCGCTTCGCGGGACAGAAACCGCCCCTCGGCATCGCGAACTGTTCGAGCCGTAGCGACGTCGTCGACTGTGTTCGCTTCGCCGCCGGTGGCGCTGATCTGCGTATCCGCAACGGCGGGCACTCCTACGGGGGCTGGTCCTCGGGATCGGGACTGGTCGCGAACCTGGCGGACATGAATGACGTCACCGTCGATCACGGTGCGATGACGGCGACCGTCGGCGCCGGCGCCCTGCTCGGGACCGTGTACTCGCAACTGGCCGGTGCAGGCGTCTCGATCGGGGCTGGCTCGTGTGCCACGGTGGGCCTCGCCGGGCTCACCCTCGGCGGTGGCGTGGGGCTGCTGACGCGCCTCTACGGTCTGACCTGCGACCAGGTGAGCGCATTCCAGGTCGTCACCGCCGACGGGAGGACCCGGACCGTCGGTAAGACCGACGACCCCGACCTGTTCTGGGCCCTGCAGGGTGGCGGCGGAAGCCTTGCGGTGGTGACCGCGCTGACGCTGAAGGTCCGTCCGGCCCCGCAGCTGCGCCAGGTGTACCTGGAATGGTCCGGCGAGCAGGCCGCGGACGTCGTGTCGGCCTGGCAACAGTGGGCATCCGGCGTACCCCGGGAGGTGTGGAGCACCTGCAAGATCCTGGCCAAGCCCGGTGACGGAGTCCGGGCCACCATCACCGCCGTCGACGCCGGCGGTGGGTCACTGGACAGCCAGGTCGCCACCCTGCTGAAGAACACCCCGTCGCCCAGGACGAACGCACCGTCCTCGCACTCCTACGGCGACGCGATGCTGGCCTCGGCGGGCTGCCTCGGTGAGTCGGCCGATCAGTGCATCGCCGCGGCATTGACCCCGGCCCAGCGGCTGCCCGAAGCGGCCGCCTCAGCCATCGTGCGCACTCCGTTGTCGGATAAGGCGATCGGCGCCATCGTCAGTGCGGTGCAGGCCGGTATGGACGTCAAGAACATGGTCGAGGGCGGGGTGTCCTTCGACGCCCTCGGTGGCGCGGTCGGCGACGTCGATTCGGACGCGACGGCCTTCCCGTGGCGCGACGCGCTCGCGACCGTGCAGTACACCGCGACCTGGCCGTTCAACGATGCCGAGCAGCCCGCGCGCTACGACGCGTTCGTGCAGAGTGAACGATCGGCGCTCACGCCGGAACTGGGTGACTCGGCGTACCTGAACTACGCCGACCCGTCCTTGACCGACTACGCGGCGGCCTACTGGGGCCCGAACCTCGCGCGGCTGAAGTCGGTGAAGAAGACCTACGACCCGCACGGGGTGTTCGACTCGCCGCAGGGCGTCCCGGGGCAGTGACCGCGCTCAGCGCAGGCGCGCGGCCGCGACGTACATGCCCTCGTCGCAGCTGCGGCCGCCGGTGGCGTAGCGCGACGTCATCCGATCAGCGGTCGCGAGGTCGATGACGTCGAATCCGGCGCCGCTGAGCAGCGTGGCCGCCGTTGTCGAGGGCGTCCGGAAGGTGATCGGCTCGCCGATGAGGCCCAACGAGCGGGCGCCGAGGCGGCGGAACTGATCGTAGGGACCTACTCCGCGCACCGCCTGGAAGAAGTCCATCGCCAGGATCGACCCGGCGCCGCAGACCTGAGCGAGCGCGTCGAGGGTCGCGGTGACCGCGTCGTGGGTGAGGTACATGCTGACCCCCTCCCAGGCCACGAAGGTGGCGGCGCCGGTGACGAAGCCGGAGTCGCGCAGTCGATCGGCGAGTAGCTGTGTCCGGAAGTCGATCTCGACGCTCGTCACCCGGCCCTGGGTGAAGAGCTCGGGGTGATCGGCGACTATCTGCCGTTTCACCCGCGATAGCGGCGCCAGATCCACCTCGAACACCGCCCGCCCGGCGATGGATGTGGCGAAGCGATAGGCGCGGCTGTCGTAGCCGGCGCCGAGGATCAGCACCTGAGCGACGTCGGGCATCGCCTCGAGCAGATG
>JBDTFN010000122.1:0-19598 GCA_039937915.1 Jatrophihabitans sp.
GAACGACATTTCCCCCAATCGCCTATTCGCGCGCCGTTGCGACCACGAGGCTTCGTTGAACGAAATTGCCACCGGGTCGGCCAGGATGGAGTGATGCACCCGGACGAGTTGATCTCTGCCCTGCGACCGTTGCTACGCGGAGCGCTGATCGCAACGGATTTCGACGGGACACTCGCCCCGTTGGTCGACGACCCGCAGGCCTCCCGTCCGGTGCCCGGCGCGGTCGACGCGTTGTCCGCGCTGGCCGGCCTCGGCGCGCGGGTCGCAGTGGTCACGGGCCGGGATGCCGAGACGGTGGTCCGCCTCGGCGGGCTGGACGCTGTCCCGGACATCGTCGTCGCCGGGCTGTACGGCCTCGAGTCGTGGACCGCAGGTCGGCTGACGTCTCTCCCGACCCCGGCCGCGATCGAATACCTGCGGGCCGCGCTGCCGCCCGTTCTCGCCGCGGCCGGAGCCGACCCTGCGGTCTGGGTCGAGGACAAGCGTCTCTCGCTCGTGGTGCACGCTCGCACAGCGGCCGACCCGCCGAGGGAGTTACGCCGGATACAACCGTCGATTGCCGCGCTGGCTGCTGAACTGGGCTTTGAGATCCACCCGGGTAGCAACGTCCTGGAAGTACGACTCCCCGGATCGGACAAGGCCGGTGCAGTCAGTCGGATCGTCGCCGCGAGCCCGACATCGGCTGTGCTTTATCTCGGCGACGATCTCGGCGATGTGCCCGCACTGCGCGCGATGCAGGTGCTGCGCGACGACGGAACCCCCGCCTGGGGGTGCGCGGTCCGGTCCTCAGGCGTGCCCGAGGTCGCGGAGGTCGCAGATGTCGTCCTCGCCGACCCGGCCGCCGTCGTGGCTCTGCTCCGGGCGCTCGCCGCCTGACCTCAGTCCGAGGTCACGTTGTCGACCTCGTCCAACTGCGCCTGGAACCACTCCACCGGCGGCAACCGGACCGCAGCAGCACGCATCCGCTCGACCCGGGCGACCCGCTCGTTACGCGGCATGATCAACGCTTCGACCAGCGCCTGTGCGGTGGCCGTGACGTCGAACGGGTTGACCAGCAGCGCGTCCTCCCCCAGGACTTGGGCGGCACCGGCCTCTCGGGAGAGCACGACCGACGGTTCCCGCTCGGACAGCAGCACAGCCTCGAGCACGACCAGGTTCATCCCGTCCCGGACGGAGTTGACGAACACGACGTCACTGCGGCGCATGATGGCGAGCGCCTCGGCGTAATCCTCGCCGATGTCGAACAGCAGCGGCGTCCACTCGTCGGTGCCGAATTCGTCCACTATCTCCTCGGCCAAGCGTTCCACCCGCGCGGTGTACTCACGATAGGCGGGGATGTCCTCGCGAGAGGGGTTGTTGTAGATCGCGTGGACCACCCGGCCCCGCCATTCGGGTCGCGTGCGTAGTAGTTCGCGGTAGGCCAGCAACCCCCGCCAGACGTTCTTGGACAGTTCAGTGCGATCGACGCGACCAATGACGAGGCGTTCCCCCACCACCTCGTTCAGCACGCGCAGTGCGCTGTCCACGCTCTTGCGCCCGGCCAGCCGATGCATGTCCTCGGCGTCGGTGCCGAGCGGGAACACCCGAACGCCAGGCACGTCGATGTCGAGGACCGTCCGTGCGGTCCGCCGGAAAAGTTCGGCCCAGCGTTCGGTGTGGAATCCCACGACATCCGCGGCGGCGATGCCGTCGATGAGTTCCCGCGCGACATCGTCGGGCAGGATGCCGAAGTCCTCTGGGGTCACCCACGGGGTGTGGGTGAAGAACCCGATGCGAACATCCGGACGCAGTCGGCGCAGCATCCGCGGGACGAGGAACAGGTGGTAGTCCTGCACCAGCACCCGGGCACCGGGCGCGGCCGCGGCGGCCAACGCGTCGGCGAAGGCTTGGTTGTACTTGACGTAACCGATCCATTGCCGACGCCACGCGGCGTCGAAGGACGGCTGGGTGATGAGGTCGAACAGGCGGTGCAGGACGAACCAGAGCGTCGAGTTCGCGACGCCGTTGTAGGCGTTGCGGAACGTCTGCCCGTCGATCGGAAGCATGCAGACGTCGAAGTCCCCGCGCAGCGCGTCAGCGACAAACGGCACCTGCGAGATCCGACCCTGCGGCGCGCGGCGGGCCAGCACGCGTTCCCGGTCGTTCATCGCCGCGCAGACCCAGACCGCGTCGGGAGTGGCCGTGAGCGCGGTCTGCATCCCGGACACGAGCCCTCCGCTGCCCCGACGGACCTCGTCGTCGTCGGTGTCGTCCCCGCCGACGATCGTGAGGGGCCCCCGGTTGGAGGCGACGAGCAGGGGGGATCGACCGGTGCTGTTCATATCCGGTTTCCTACCCCGGCGACGCAGCCGGTACCCGGGGCCGGGGGTTGCTCACTCGGCACGCAGGATGTCCAATGCTCGAGCGAGGTCCGCCGGGAACGGGGACGTAACCCGCAGTTCGAGCCCGGTCGAAGGATGTTCGAAGGCGAGTTCTCGAGCGTGCAACCACTGACGGGTGAGCTCCAGTCTCTTGGCCAGGGTCGGGTCGGCGCCGTAGGTGAGATCGCCGACGCACGGGTGACGCAGGGCCGCCATGTGCACGCGGATCTGGTGGGTGCGGCCCGTCTCCAGGTGCACGTCGAGCAGAGTGGCCGCGCGGAAGGCCTCCTCGGTCTCGTAGTGGGTAACGCTGGGCCGGCCGTCGGCCACCACCGCGAACTTGTAGTCCGAGCCCGGGTGCCGCGCGATCGGCGCGTCGATCGTGCCACGCGTCGGATCGGGATGGCCCTGGACGAGAGCGCTGTAGCGCTTGTCGACCGTGCGTTCCTTGAACGCCCGCTTCAGCAGGGAGTAGGCGCGGTTGCTCTTGGCAACGACCATCGCCCCTGTGGTGCCGACGTCGAGACGGTGGACGATGCCCTGCCGTTCGGCCGCTCCGGAATCGGCGAGTTGGTAGCCCATCGCGGCCAGACCCTGCACGACCGTCGGGCCGGTCCAGCCCGGGCTCGGGTGCGCCGCGACCCCGACCGGTTTGTTCACGACAACGAGGTCGGCGTCGTCGTACAGGATGCCGAGCCCGTCGACGGCCTGCGGCGGAGCCACCGCCTCCGGCTTCGGGAGCACGATCTCGAGCCAGGCGCCGGCCTGCACCTTGGCGCTGCGAGCTGCCTGGGCACCGTCGACACTGACGGCGCCGGTGTCGATCAGATCTGCGGCCGCCGTGCGGGAGTAGCCGAGCATGCGCGACAACGCGACGTCCAGGCGCAGTCCGTCCAAGCCGTCGGGGACCGGGAGCAGTCGACTGTCGGTCATCGGTCGACCCTCACTTCGCTCGGGCGACGCACCGCTGGGCTGCGGATCTGCGCTGGTGTTTCGACGCTGCGGTCGCTCAAGCATCCTCCCGGGCCTGCTTGCCCGATCCACGGCTGCCGTCGAACTCGATTCCGCGCAACGCGAGGACGGCGGCCAGGACGGCGCCGATCACAATCCCGGAGTCGGCGAGGTTGAAGATCGGCCAGTGCTCGCCGTTCGGCCCGAAGGCGCTGATCCAGTCGACCACGTGGCCACGCCCGACCCCGGGAGCGCGGAAGAAACGGTCGATGAGATTACCGATCGCTCCACCCAGGATGAGTCCGAAGGCCATCGCCCACCCGGTCGAGCGCAGACGCCCTGCGACTCGGATCAGCACGAGCACGACGGCGACCGCCACCGCGGTGAGAATCACGGTGAACCCGGTCCCCAGCGAGAAGGCGGCCCCGGAGTTGCGGGTCTGATCGAGGTAGATCGCGCCGCCGAGGATGCGGACCGGGGTGTGCGTCATCGGCAACTTGTCGACGACGAGAACCTTCGACGCGACATCGAGGCCGAGCACCACGAGCGCAGCCGCCGCGAACAGCCCTATGCGTTGAGGTCTGGGCAAATCTGGCTCGGCGTCGGTACTCACACCGTCCAGTGTCCCGTACTGCGCGTGCGCGCCTGGCCCCAACCCAGCGCGGTCAGCCGAGGGTCGACGGCGCGATGGGGTGGGGCCAAGGTCCGCGGGTCAGCGCCGTTCTTCGCGCTGCTTGCAGGCGACGTCCAGAGTGGCCGCCGGGAAGGCCTTGAGGCGCGCCTTCGGGATCGGCTTGCCGCACCGCTCGCAGAAGCCGTACGTCCCGGCGTCGATCCGCTCGACGGCGCGCTCCATCTGGGCGATGAGGTCGCGACGATTCGCCGCGATCGACTGTTCCTGCTCGCGTTCGAAGGTCTTACTGCCGGCGTCGGCCTGGTCGTCGCCGGAGCCGTCCGTGCTCGAGCGCTGCAGGTCGTCCAGATCTCGCATCAGCACCTCGTAAGCGATATGCATCTCGCTCAGTTCGTCGACGAGTTGGGTGCGTGCGGCCTTCAGCTCGGTCTTCGTCCAGGCGGATTCGGTCGGGACGCCGGGCTCGGAGGGCTTGTTCGCGGAACTTGGCTTGGTCACGGGCGTTGCCTTCTTCTTCGGGGCGGCGTTGTGGGGTGGTTCAGCCGTTGTCACCGTTGTGGACGGCGCACTAACTGCAGCGGTCGCGGGAGTGACCTTCTTCGCAGGCGCAGCCTTCTTCGCGGGCACCGCCTTCTTCGCGGGCACCGCCTTCTTCGCAGGCGCAGCCTTCTTCGCAGGCGCAGCCTTCTTCGCAGGCGCAGCCTTCTTCACCGGAACCGCCTTCTTCGCGGACACCGCACCGGCCGCCATGCTTGACCCCGCTGGCGTGGCCGCGGCAGAGCCTTTCGCGCGACCGCCTGATGTAACGCGGCGAAGTGCGCGACCCATTCGTCCCGCTGCTGCCATGGACACCTCTTCCATCACCGGCCTGCTCGCGCGGACGTGCCCGATTTGCGGCCGCAAAGGCGGTCAGGATATGAGTCAGCTCACTTTGCCGCCACTCCCCACGCCGGATCGCCTGTGCCGGCGGCGCGATTGCCGGGCGCGGACTGGCTAGACTCGGACCTGCATGATCTCGCAGTGACGAGGACAAGTAGTCGCGGTGACCAGCCCAAGCGACCCGGGGACGGTGCGAGCCCGGGGGTCAGGTCCGCAGACCAAATCACCTCTGAGCACCCAGAAGAACGGGCTTCGGCCTCACTAGAACTGGATCGCACAACCAAGAGTGGGCATCGCCTCGGCGGCGCCAACGAGGGTGGTACCGCGGTGCAAACGCATCGTCCCTCGGGTCCTGACCGACTCGAAGGAGTACCGCTGAGATGACGCCGGATTCGCCCGAGCCCACGCCCGGCTACCGCCCGCTGGCCCCCCACATCGACCTTCCAGCCCTCGATCATGCGGTGATCGACGGCTGGCGCGCGAGCAATGTGTTCCAACGCAGCCTCGACGCGACCGCCGAAGGGCCGGCCTGGACGTTCTACGAAGGCCCGCCGACCGCGAACGGCATGCCGGGCACGCACCACGTCGAGGCTCGGGTCTTCAAGGACATCTTCCCCCGCTACCGGACGATGAAGGGCTACCACGTCCCACGGCAGGCCGGATGGGACTGCCACGGGCTGCCCGTCGAGCTTGCCGTCGAGAAGGAACTCGGATTCACCGGAAAGCCGGACATCGAGGCCTACGGCATCGCCGAGTTCAACGCGAAATGCCGCGAGAACGTGCAGCGGCACGTCGACGCGTTCGAGGGCATGAGCGAACGGATGGGCTACTGGGCCGACTACGAACACGCGTACTGGACGATGACCCCGGACTACGTCGAATCGGTCTGGTGGGCACTGAAGACGATCTTCGACAAGGGTCTGCTCGTCGAGGACTACCGCGTCGCGCCGTACTGCCCCCGGTGTGGCACTGGCTTGTCCGATCACGAGGTCGCGCAGGGCTACGAGGAGGTCACCGACCCGTCGGTGTACGTCCGTTTTCCGCTGACCTCAGGTACCTGGGCGGGCAAAGCCGACCTGCTGGTCTGGACGACGACCCCGTGGACGCTGGTGTCGAACACCGCCGTCGCGGTCAACCCGGGCGTCGACTACGTGGTGGCGCGCACCGAGGCCGGGACCTTCGTCGTCGCCGAACCCCTGCTACACAAGACGCTCGGTGACGACGTCGAGATCCTGGCCACGCTCCCCGGCAGCGAACTCGAACGCTGGACCTATCGACGTCCGTTCGACTACGTCGACTTTCCTGCCGCCGAGGGGTCGGCGGATCCGGTTCCAGCGAACTTTGTCGTCCTCGCCGACTACGTCACCACCGATGACGGCTCGGGCCTGGTCCACCAGGCCCCCGCGTTCGGCGCCGACGACCTCGCGGTGTGCCGGGCCTACGGCCTGCCCGTCGTGAACCCGATCGCAACCGACGGCCATTTCCTGCCCGGGGTCGGCTCGGTCGCCGGGGTGTTCTTCAAGGACGCCGACGAGATCCTCGTCCGCGAGCTGGACGAACGTGGCCTGCTTTTCCGTCACCTTGCCTACACCCACACCTATCCGCACTGCTGGCGGTGCCACACGCCGCTGATGTACTACGCGCTGCCGTCCTGGTACATCCGCACGACCGCGGTCAAGGATCGCCTGCTCGCCGAGAACGAGTCGACGAACTGGTACCCGGGCACGATCAAGAACGGCCGCTACGGCGACTGGTTGCACAACAACATCGACTGGGCCCTGTCCCGAGACCGATACTGGGGCACTCCCCTGCCGGTCTGGCGCAACGACGTCGACCCGAGCAGACAGATCTGCATCGGCTCACTCGCCGAGCTGCACGAGCTGTCCGGTGTCGAACTCGACGATCCGCACCGTCCGTTCGTCGACGACGTGACCTTCACGGTCGCTGGCATGCCGGGCACCTATCGTCGCGTGCCACAGGTCATCGACGCCTGGTTCGACTCCGGGTCGATGCCCTTCGCACAGTTCGGTGCGCCCTACCGCAACGGCGAGGCGGCGAGCGCGGCGTACCCCGCGGACTTCATCTGCGAGGCCATCGACCAGACCCGCGGCTGGTTCTACTCATTGATGGCTGTCGGCACGCTCGTGTTCGACCGGTCCTCCTACCGCAACGTCGTCTGCCTGGGACACATCCTGGCCGAGGACGGCCGCAAGATGAGCAAGCACCTGGGCAACATCCTCGAGCCGATCTCGCTGATGGACCGTCATGGCGCGGACGCACTGCGCTGGTTCATGCTCTGCAGCGGTTCGCCGTGGTCCTCACGTCGCGTCGGGCACAAGGTGCTCGAGGAGATCGCGTCGAAAGTAATCCGCACGTACTGGTCGGTCGCCTCATTCCAGTCGCTGTACGCCCGGGCGAACGATTGGACGCCCGCCGACTCCGGCGGCGGGGAGCCGACGGTGCTCGATCGTTGGGCCCTCGCGCAGGTTCACCACGTGGCCGCCGAAGTCGAGGACGCGCTCGAGAACTTTGACACCGCGCGGGCCGGGAAGGCGCTGGCGAACTACATCGACGATCTGTCGAACTGGTACGTGCGTCGCTCACGTCGTCGGTTCTGGGCCGGCGACGACGCCGCTCTGTCGACGCTGCACGAGTGCCTGGACGTGCTCACCCGGCTGCTCGCGCCGTTCGTCCCGTTCGTGACCGAGCAGGTATGGGAGGCACTCTTCGCCGCCACCGGATCGGTCGACTCAGTGCACCTGGCCGCCTGGCCGCAGGCCGATCCGGCTCGGCTGGACGCCGAACTCAGCGAGCAGATGGCTCTCGTCCGCACGTTGGTCGAACTCGGCCGCTCGGCTCGGGCGGACTCGAAGATGAAGACCCGTCAGCCGCTGTCCCGCGCGCTGATCTCGGCGCCGGGCTGGGCTGCCCTTTCCGAGGAGCTTCGCGATCAGGTGCGAGAGGAGTTGAACGTGGTCGAGCTCGCGGGTCTCGGCGACGCCGGTGAGCTGGTCCAGCTGTCGGTCAAACCGAACTTCCGCGAGCTCGGGAAGGTGTTCGGCAAGCGGACCCAGACCGTTGCCACCGAGATCACCCACGCCGCGCAGCAGGACGTCGACGCGTTCGTAGCCCGGTTCCGGGCCGGGGCCACAACCGTCGAGGTCGACGGTGAGACGCTGTCGATCACCGGCGACATGATCACTATCGCCGAGACTCCGCGCTCGGGATGGGCCGTCGCCTCCGACGGCGCGGACACCGTTGCTCTCGACCTCGAGTTGACCCATGGACTGCGGCAGGCCGGGCTGATCCGCGAGATCGTCCGTTTCGTGCAGGAAGCCCGCAAGAACGCCGGCCTGGAGGTCACCGACCGGATCGAGCTGTGGTGGCGGGTCGGCGGCTCTCCGGAACCCGCCGAGGCGATCCGGACCCTCACCGATCAATTGACCGGCGAGGTACTGGCCGTTGCCCTGCACGAGGGCGAACCCGAAGGTCAGCTGTTCACAGCATCCGAAACCGACCTCGGACTCACGATCTGGCTACGCAAGACTCCGTAGGACCGCGCTGGAGCGGCCGTTGAGGGCGGCTGCTCCAGCGGGTCTGGTCGGGCCAGTTAGCGCTGACACAGCGAGCACGGTTGGAATCCGTCCGCGATCGCCTCGTCCTTCGGCGTTGCCTTCACTGCCTGACCCTTGATGATCAGGCAGTCCTGGTTGTGGAATCGGGGGCGTCCGTCGACGACCCAAACCTGGGGGCCACCCTCAGCGGCCGTCGCGGACGTCTCGGCCGGAGCCTGCGCAGCAGGCGTCGCTGCCGGAGCGGGTTCGGGCTCCGGTACCGCATCCGCCTCTGGCTCCGGGACAACCTCTGGCTCCGGGGCCACATCCGGCTCCGGAACAACCTCCGGCTCCGGGGCCACATCCGGCTCCGGAACAACCTCCGGCTCCGGCACCACCTCCGGCTCCGGAACAACCTCCGGCTCCGATTCCGGCGCGCGCTCCGGTTCGGCTTCGGTGACCGCGGGCGGAGCAGTGACGACCGGCGTGGCCATCTCGGCGCCGTCGGGGCGGCACACCGAGCACGGCGCGAAGCCGTCCTCGACCGCCTGGTCGTAGGGCACCGGCTCATCCTGGAGACCTTCGAGGGTCGAGCAAGCGGCCCGGTGATATTCCGGAAAACCGTCCACGACCATCACCTCGTCGGGATGGCCCGAGGTCTGGGGTTCTGCGGCGGGAGCGGCGGGCTCGGAGGTGGACTCGACCGGGGCTGCGGGCTCCACCGACTGCCCGTCCGGCGAGCAGACCTGGCACGGCGCGAAGCCATCCTCCACGGCCTGGTCGTAGGGCACCGGCTCATCATCAAGCCCCTCGAGCGTCGAGCAGTCGGCCCGGTGATATTCCGGATAGCCGTCCACGACCATTACCTCGTCAGGGTGGCCGGACCCGGCGGATACGGGTGCCTCGACGGATGCAGACGGCCCCGCCGAGGTCGGTGCGGAAGGCGCGATGTGCGGGTTACACACCGAGCACGGCGAGAAGCCGTCCTCGACCGCTTGGTCGTACGGAACCGCCTCGCCGCCGCCGAGCCGCTCCAGCTCCACGCAGGTGCCCACGTGGTAGTCCGGGTAGCCGTCTACGACCCAGGCGTCACGATCGGCTGACACTGGCGTTACCGCCGCGGCGTCCTGCGGTGCCTCGGTCGCAGCCGAAGGCTCGGCCGGGTGGTCGGACTCGGGCGTGCATACCGTGCACTCGGAGAAACCGTCCTCGACGGCCTGATCGTGCGGGATCGGCTCAGCGGCCAAACCGGCCGTGACGGTGCAGACCTCACGGTGATAGTCGGGGAAACCGTCGACCACCCACGCCTGTGCCTGACCCGCTGATCCGCCGGCACCGTGGGGCTCAGCCGCAGCCTCCACCGGAGCCTGGGACGACTCGGGCGTGCACACCGTGCACTCGGAGAAACCATCCTCGACCGCTTGATCGTGCGGAACCGTCTCGGGCTTGCGGCCGGTCAACTCGCGACAGTCCTGCCGGTGGTACTCGGGGTATCCATCGACCACCCAAACCTGCGCATCGGTCACCGGACTTGCCTCACGATCATTCGTTGTCGCTACGGCCGGTACGCCAGAGGCGTCCGGTTCTGGCTCGGTGCCTGGGGTGTCCTCGGGACGACAGATCGTGCATGGTTCGAATCCGTCCTCGACGGCTTGGTCGTGCGGGACGGCGATCCCCTCGATGCCACCCAGCGCTGCGCAACCGAGGAGGTGGTACTCGGGTTGACCGTCGGCAACCCAGACCTGCGACGGCGCGGCTCCGACCACCGGGGGCTTCACGTCCGACTTCGTCATCACAACGCCGCTCACCGGTTCGGCAGGGGCCGTAGGGCCAACCGACCCGGCTACGTCCATTCCGCCCGGGCCCGAGGACGAGGTTGCCATCTCATCGGGTCGCGCCGTGCCGGACGCATCCTCGGACTGCACCGCGCGCTTGGCCCGCGACTGGAGATACGACCGCACCAACACAACCGCCGCGAGCAAACTGGCGCCCAGTGAGATGAAGAGCAACACGTTGCTCGACAAGATCAGGCCGACCACGACACCGATGACGGCGATAGCTATGAGTGCGATCAGCACCATCGAGATTCACTCCCTGAGCAGGACGGGGCACGGCGACACCGGGACGCTACCTGTGTAGCGCCCGCGACGCATTCGCAAGACGCAACGGCGCGCCGGGCCACCGGTTGCCCGTCCCCGCTCAGGCCTTCTGCGCGTCGGCAGCGTCGCTGTTGGAACCAGCCGGCTCAGCCGGCTCGGCCTTGCCGCTCGCGTCAAGATCGCGCAGCTGCGATTCCAAGTAGCTCTTGAGCCGGGTGCGGTACTCCCGCTCGAAGGTGCGCAGTTCCTCTACGCGACGCTCGAGGGCCGCCTTGCGCTGCTCGAACTGCGCGGTGATGGCTGCGGCACGCTGCTCGGCGTCCTGCACGGTCTGCGTCGCGCGAGACGAGCTCTCCTCGTCCAATTGCTTGGAACGGGCGTCGGCGTCGGCGAGCTGCTTGGTGGATCGGTCGTTCGCGTCGGTCACCGTGCTCTCGGCATGCGCCTGCGCCTCAGCCACGAGCCGCTCGGCCTCGGCTTTCGACTGCGCCAAGTGCTGGTCGGCGGTCTGCTGCGCGAGCGCGAGCATCTGCACTGCCTGCAAGTGGTGCTCGGCGGCCACCGGGGCGGCGGGCGGCTGCTCCTTGCTCAGGTTCGCTGCCGAGCCAGCGTCGCCCTGGTCCGTCTGCGCCTCGGCAGCCTGCGCCTTGGCCGCCTGGGCCTCGGCCAGCTGCGCCTGGGCCTGCTCGAGATGAGCGCGGTTCTCGTTGAGCTGTTGCTCGGTCTGCGCGAGCTGCTGCTGCAACTGCACGACCTGTTGCTGCGCGCCGTTCTTACCCTGGTTGAGGGCCCGCTCGAGCTCGCCGACACGGTGTTGGAGTCGACCGTTCTCCTCCCGAGCCTGCGCGAGTTCGTTGCGCGCGGCCTCGGCCTCGGCCGGATCTGCCCCCGGAGCCTCTTGGGCCGGCTGCGCCGGCGCGGGCTGGCCCGAGGCCATCCTGGCCCGGAGGTCGTTGTTCTCCTCGATCAGGCGGGAAAGTTCGACTTCCACGATGTCGAGGAAGGCATCGACTTCTTCCTCGTCGTATCCGCGCTTGCCGATCGGCGGCTTCTTGAAGGCGACGTTGTGGACTTCGGCGGGGGTCAACGGCATTCGGTCACCTCAGGGGCTCGACGCGACCAGATCGCGACATCGGGTCGTAGTGCGGTACGGAACAGCGGCGGAGCGGGCGGACCGTTCGATCCTAGGGAATCACTCATGCGAAGTTCAGCGCGACCACCCGAAGGACGATCAGGAAGATCAACAAGATGATCACGCTCAAGTCGAGGCTTACAGTACCCAGCTGGAGCGGAGGCACCAATCGTCGCAGGGCCTTGATTGGCGGGTCGGTGGTGGAGTAGACCGCCTCGACACCGATCGCGGCCGCTCCCGCCGGACGCCAACTGCGGGCGAACTGACGCGTCCAATCGATAGTGATCCGCGCCAGAATCGCCAGGATGTAGACCCACAAGACGTACCCGATGACGCCCCAGAACAGCGCCATCCGCGATCCTCTCCCTCAACAAACAGTCAGCTGTCAGGTCAAACGCACTATCAGCCTAGTGAGTGCCCGCTGGAACCCAACGGCAACGGGGCCACCGCAGCACAAGGCCAGACCGCGACAACAGCAGAAGAGTCCGGAGAGGCGGCCTGGTCCCGGGGGTGAGGGACAGCGGAGCCGCTACGACTGGTTGAAAAAGCCGTTCTCGATCTTTTGCTTGTCCTGGGCGGTGACGCTGACGTTGTGCGGGCTAAGCAGGAACACCTTGGCGGTGACCCGCTCGATGCGCCCGTGCAACCCGAACGTCAAACCCGCAGCGAAATCGACGAGACGCTTGGCGTCGGAGTCGTCCATCTCGGTGAGGTTCATAATCACCGGCGTGCTCTTGCGGAAGTGCTCCCCGATCGTGCGCGCCTCGTTGTAGGTACGCGGGTGCAGCGCAGTGATCTGGTAGGTCGGCTGGGAGAACTCATCGGCGTAGGCCGGCGCAGCGGCCTCGTCGGGGTATTCCCGGCTGTAGTTGGTCATATCTGCGTGGCTGTCTCTCGGGTAACGCGACTCGGCGTACTCCTCGCGACGAGCCGGCGCACGGTCGGGCGTCTGCCCGTAGCCGTCGACGTCGGCGTACTCGTCGTCCTCGACGAGGCCGAGGTAGACGCCCATTCGGTGCATCGCTCCGGGCATTAGTCCTCCAGGGAACTTCGTGGGAGTGGAACTCTCGATCGGACGCTAGCTGACAACTGAGCCTCGACGGCCGAGCAACGCCGAGCCGACACGGACGTGTGTTGCGCCGTTTCTGACCGCGGCTTCGAGGTCGGCGCTCATTCCGGCCGAGATCGAGTCGGCTCCCGGATGAGCGAGGCGGACCGAGGCAGCGATCTGAGCGAGTTGGGCGAAGGCGGCCTCGGGATCCGCGCCGATCGGTGGAACGGCCATCACGCCGCGCAGGATCAGTCCGGCCTGCCCGGCGACGAGGTCGGTCAACGCGGCCACACCGTCCCGGACCACACCACCCCGCTCGGGATCTCCGTCCAGACTTACCTGCACGAACACCTCCAGCGGCCCCTGACTTCGACCGGCAGCAGACTCCCCGAGTGCCCGGGCGAGCTTGCCTCGATCCACCGAGTGCACCGCGTACGCGTAGCCGGCCACGGATCGGGCCTTGTTCGACTGCACGCGGCCGACCACGTGCCAGCGCAGGTCGACGGGTGGTTCGGGTAGCTCGGCGAGCTCCGCGATCTTGGCGCGAGCCTCTTGGTCCTTGCTCTCGCCGACGTCGAGCACACCGAGCCGTTCGAGCGTTGCGACGTCCGAGGCCGGGTGGGTCTTGGTGACGGCGACGAGCGTCACCGACGAAGGATCCCGTCCGACACCGGCGCAGGCGTCGTGGATGCGCGCGCGCACCGCGCCGAGGGCAGAGACGAGTTCGGCGTCCCGGCGCCCCCCGTCGTCGTCGGTCACCGGAGTGGTCAGGGCTTCAGGAAGTCCGGGACGTCCAGGTCGTCGTCGAGATCCAGCGACGAGGGACGCGAGCCGTTCGTTGCCGTCGACCAACGCTCCTGCGACGGCTGCGTCTGCTGCTGCGGCGCCGCGGAGTACGCAGTGCGAGCAGCGGGCTGATAAGACGACGCCGAGCTGGACAAGGCGGGCGCGGGCTGCGTGCTACGGCCCTGCGCCGCCGGTTCGCGACGGATATCGACCTTCTTGTACGGCAACTGTCCGCTGTCGAAGCCGGCCGCGATGACCGTGACCTTGACCTCGTCGCCGAGCGTGTCGTCGATGACCGCGCCGAAGATGATGTTCGCGTCGGGGTGGGCGGCCTCGGCCACCAGGGTGGCCGCCTCGTTGATCTCGAACAGCCCCAGATCGGATCCACCGTAGATCGACAGCAGCACCCCGTGCGCGCCGTCCATGCTCGCCTCGAGCAGCGGGCTGGCGATCGCGATCTCGGCGGCCTGCCGGGCGCGGTTGTCACCGCGTGCGGAGCCGATACCCATGAGAGCCGAACCCGCACCGCTCATGACGCTCTTAACATCGGCGAAGTCCAGGTTGATCAGACCCGGCGTGGTGATCAGGTCGGTGATTCCCTGGACGCCGGAGAGCAGCACCTGGTCGGCGCTGCGGAACGCGTCCATCACCGAGACGTTGGACTCGCTGATCTGCAGCAGGCGGTCGTTCGGGATGACGATAAGGGTGTCGCACTCGGCGCGGAGGGCTTCGATGCCCTCATCGGCCTGGCTGGCCCGCTTCTTGCCCTCGAAGCTGAACGGGCGGGTGACGACACCGATCGTCAGCGCGCCCAACTTGCGAGCGATCGCCGCGACGACCGGAGCCCCGCCGGTGCCGGTGCCGCCGCCCTCACCGGCGGTCACGAACACCATGTCGGCGCCCTTGAGCACTTCCTCGAGCTCGTCGCGGTGGTCCTCGGCGGCCTTGCGGCCGACGTCGGGCTGAGCGCCGGCACCGAGCCCGCGGGTCAGTTCGCGGCCGACGTCGAGCTTGACGTCGGCGTCGCTCATCAGCAGGGCCTGCGCGTCGGTATTCACGGCGATGAACTCGACGCCCTTGAGGCCGACCTCGATCATCCGGTTGACGGCGTTCACGCCGCCGCCGCCGACGCCGACGACCTTGATGACCGCCAGGTAGTTGTGCGGTGCTGTCATGGTGAAGCTCCTGGGTGTTCGGGGTGTCTGGCTGCGGACGGATGAGCCGGATCCGGTAACGAACCCTCACCCTCAGGTAAACAGTTATAGTTATGTCAACCTGGGATGTTGAAACCGAAGTTAGAACGCCGTCGTCGTGAATCGGCGCAGGCGCGCCGAACGACACGCCGATGACGCGGCGAAATCCTTCTGCTGGGTCGGGCGGACGACCGGGGCCAGAGGTCAGTCAGTGCACATCCTGGCGCTCGAACGCCGCCGCGGCCGCGCCGAACCCGACCAGGGCGAACAAGACCAGGACCAGCGTGGACGGCACGCTCAACCCGGTGCGCAACTGACCGTCCCCGACCGCCCAGAAGAAGAGGGACACGGCGCGCAGCGGATGCACCCAGTTCGTCACCGGCGCCAGCGAGCTGATCAGATAAGACGTCGCGGCAAGTGCCGAACTGACCCCCAACGCGATCGACCGACTCCCGGTCACAGCCCCGACGAACAGGGCGAGCACGCCGAAGTCGATGCCGAGCAGCGCGATGCCGGCTGACGTTCCGATCAGTGCGCCGAGAGGCGCCGAGAGATCGAAGGCGCGTCCGACAAGCACCACGAGCAACGTTGCTGCGACGGTAGGGACGGTGAGCACGACAAGCGCGAGCGTCTTCTGCGCCACGATCTGACGTCGCGATAGGGGCAATGTGACGATCAACCCCAAGGTGCCGTCCTCGTCCTGCCCTGCGAGCGCCGACGCGCCGTAGCCGATCCCCAACAGGAGTACGACCAGCGGAAGGAAGTTGGAGTAGACGTTGGCGTTGAGCCAGCCGATCGGTGAGGTCAGGCTTCCCGTCGCCCCGAACAGCGCGGCGATCCTCGAATTGCCTTCGGTGAACTTGTCGAGGCTCTTCTCATTCTTGAACGCCGGGTACAGCGCCACGACGACGAAGACGTACACGGCCATGCCGAGCGCGTAGCCGATCGTCCCGCGCCGACGGAGCAACAGATCCAGTCGGGTGATCCCGGTTCTCATCCCGGCTCACCGGTTCCGTCCTCGCGGTAGTAACGCAGGAACAACTCGTCGAGATCGGCTGGCCGCGCGGTCACGTCGATCGCCCCGAGGTCGGCCGCCACGCGCAGTACCGGCGCGACCGGGCCGGAGACACTCAACTGCACGCTCCGCTCCTGCACCTCGGTGATCTCGACGCCCTCGATCGCACCGAATCGCGCCACGTCGACGGCGTCGCCGAAACCGAAGACGATCCGGCGCGGCGCGGCGCTGCGGAGCGACTCGATCGTGTCGGTCACAACGATGCGTCCGGACCGGATGATCGCGACCCGGTCGACCAACCGCTGCACCTCGTCCAGTTCGTGGGAGGACAGGAACACCGTGGCCCCCCGGTCAGTCGATTCGCGGACGAGCGTCGCGAACTCGTCCTGCAGCAGCGGGTCCAGGCCGGAGGTCGGCTCGTCGAGAATCAGCAGTTCCGGCCGGTGCATGAAGGCCACGACGATGCCGATCTTCTGGCGATTTCCTTTGGACAGCGTGTGGATCGGTCGATCGAGTTCAACGCCGAAGCGCTCCACCAGTTCGTCGCGCAGAGTGTGGTCGGCGAGTCGCCGCGACCGGGACACCACCGTCAGGTGCTGACGGCCGGTCAACCGGGGATAGAGCGACAGTTCGCCGGGCAGATAGCCGACCGCTGCGTGCAGCGCGACGGCGTCGCGCGCCGGGTCGTGACCCAGGACCGACATCGACCCGGAGTCGGCCCGGTACAGGCCGAGGAGCAACCGGATCGTGGTCGACTTCCCCGCGCCGTTGGGTCCGAGAAAGCCGAACACCTCGCCCCTACGGACCTCGAAGGTCACATCCGTGATGCCGCGCTGCGCCCCGAACGTACGGGTGAGGCCGTACACGGCGACAACATCCGACGACGAACCCATCCGTCGACGATCCGCCAGCGCCGTCAACCGTGTCAACGACACTGGACGGATGAGACAGATCTGGACGGTAGGTCATTGGACCTGCCCGGAGTCGACGTTCATCGATCTGCTGGACGGGCAACGCATCGACCTGCTGGCTGACGTGCGGGCACACCCCGGGTCGCGCACCAGTCCCCAGTTCGGCCGCGACGCGATGCCTGAGTGGCTGGAGCAGGCCGAGATCGACTACATCCACCTCCCCGAACTCGGCGGCCGGCGGCGCAAGCAGGACGTCGACCCCAACATCAACGCCGGCTGGCACAACACCAGCTTCAAGAACTACGCCGACTACACCCTGACCCCGCAGTTCGAGCACGGCCTTGCCGAGTTGGCCGACCTGGCAGACGGGCACCGGGTCGCGGTGATGTGCGCCGAGCCGATGCCCTGGCGGTGCCACCGGTTACTCATCTCGAACACCCTCACTGCGCGTGGCTGGACGGTGCGCCACATCGTCAAGGACGCCGAGCCTCGGGTGCACATCCTGGGTCAATGGGGGGCCGAGCCGATCCGTGACGCGTCCGGACGACTGACGTATCCCGACCGTGAACCGGTCAGCGGGTGAAGGGTCGCTCCGGATCGGTGAGGTCGATCTGATCGACCTTTCGGGTGCCCAACACGCTGAGGATGCGGGCCTTGAGAGCGCTGCGATCCGCACTCCCCCATCGCACGAGGGTGCCGTTGCGCAGGACGAGCGTGATGGCTCGCGGATCGAGTGCCTCGATCGAGCGGATCCGGGCGCGCAGCGAGGACGGGAGGGCCTGGGCGACGGTGGCGACCGCGCCGCCGGTGGTGTGCCGATCGCTGCCCACGGGGACGACCAGTTTGGGCAGGCCGGCGGGAACCGTGGCCACGGTGCGGTACTGCTCGCCGATCCGGTCGACCAGCATGCGTCGGCCCGCGACGTCGACGTAGCCGACCGCGACCCGCTCCCGGACGGTGACGACCACGGTGGACGGGAACGACGTGGAGACCTGAGCGGACTCGACGTCCGGCAGCGCCTCGACCCGTTTGGTGATCGCCGCAGTGTCGAGTCGGACAAGGGGCGCGCCGTGCTCGATCCGGGCCGCGCGCTCGACCTGGCCGACGGACAGCGTCCGCACCCCGTGGACCTGCACCGTGCGGACGCCGAAGGCCGACGAGAACGCGACCAGCCAGGTGACGACCAGCGCGAGGACCAGCACGACCGCGAGAACGAGCACCAGCCGGCGGCGGCGGCGGCCGTCTCGCGGCAGCAGTGGTTCGCTGATCCGCCGGACCTCGGTGGCGGTCACGACGAAGCACCGGCTCGGTCCGCGCACGCCTGACGGATCGCACCGCACAGCAGGTACACGTTGCCGATGCCCATCGTGACGACTAGATCACCTGGCTGGGCGACCTCGGCGACGCGGTCCGGGACCGCCTCGTAGTGCGGTTCGTAGATCACCGAACCGGTGGGCAGGTCGATCAGATCACTGATCGTCGCGCCGGTAACCCCGGGGATCGGCTCCTCGCGCGCCGGAAAGATGTCCATGACCACAGCGGTGTCCGCGATGGCCATCGCGTCGGCGAACTCCCGGGCGAAGGTCTGCGTGCGGCTGTAGGTGCCCGGCTGGAAGACCGCGATCAGCCGGCCCTGCCCGGCCAGCGCCTGGCGGGCCGCCGACAGCGACGCTGCGATCTCGGTGGGATGGTGGGCGTAGTCGTCGTAGACGCGTACTCCCCCGCCGACGCCGTGTGACTCGAAGCGCCGGTGCACGCCGGCGAAGTTGGCCCACGCGCCCGCCGCGGTGTCGATATCCAGACCGAGATCGGCAGCCAGGACGAGCGCGGCGGTCGCGTTCAGGGCCATGTGCGCGCCGATCAGGGACCCAACCCGCACCCGCCGTTCGCCCAGCAGGGGCCCCGACACCGCGAACTCGACCGCATCGGCGCGGGTGACGATGTCGTACACCCGCTCGTCGGCCTCTGCGGCCGTTCCGTAGGTGTGCACCCGTCGGCCCAGACCCCGTGCGTAGTCGGCGACGCGGACGGCACCGGGATCGTCGGCACAGGTGAGGATCAGCCCGTCGCTCTCCACCCGATCCACGAACAGTTCGAAGGCGGCGAAGATGCCCTCGAGGTCACCGTGGTTCTCCAGGTGGTCGGCCTCGACGTTGGTGATCACCGCGGCGGTCGCACGGGTGAGCAGGAACGAGCCGTCGCTCTCGTCGGCCTCGACGACCGCGAACGGACCGGTACCCAGATGCGCGTTCTTCCCCGTCTCGTACAGATTGCCGCCGATGGCGAACGAGGGGTCCGCACCGCAGGCCTGTGCGGCGACGACGAGCAGGGACGTGGTCGAGGTCTTGCCGTGCGTCCCGGCGATCGCCACGCACCGGCGATCCTCCAGCGCGGCGGCCAGCGCGCTCGCGCGCCGCAGCACCCGTTTGCCACTGGCCCGAGCGGCGACGAACTCCTCGTGCTTGGGGTTGATCGCAGTGGTGAAGACGAAGGTGTCGGTGTCGTCCAGGTGCGACGGCGAATGCCCGATCTGCACGTCGGCACCCAGCGCGCGCAGCCCGGTCACCGTCGCCGACTCGCGTGCCTCGCACCCACTCACCGGCAGGCCCCGTTCGAGCAGGATGCGGGCCAACGCGCTCATGCCCGAGCCGGCGATACCCATGATGTGGACCCGGCCGAGGTCGGCCAGCGGCGGGATGACCTCCTGCGCCGCGCTTCGGACGAGCGCGGCGCCGGGCGCCGCCCAGTCATCGGGGCGGTCACCGGCGTGATCCTGCGTGGGGCGATCGCTCATCGCTGCGCCGCACCAGCGAAGCGTCGATACTCCTGCGCGACATTGAGCACCCGCTGCGCGAGAACGACGTCGGCGTCACGCGCCCCCGCGCCCTCGGCGGCCGCAGACATGGCGGCCAGGACGATCGGATCGGTGACGCGGGTCGCCACCTCGGCGAGCACCCAGGCCGGGTCGAGGGCCGCGTCCTCGACGAGCAGCCCACCCCCGGCAGCGACGATCGGAGCGGCGTTGTAGCGCTG
>JBDTFN010000123.1:0-10916 GCA_039937915.1 Jatrophihabitans sp.
AGTCCGGCGTCGACTTCCGGTCGGTCTACGGGGAGCTGCTGGACAAGGTGCTGGGCACCGACCCGCACAAGGTTCTGGACACCGTCCCGAAGGAACAGGGCTTTTTGAGCTGACCCAACCCGGCGAGAATCAGCCCCTGCGGATTGCGAAGTTTTCGATCACCGGGTTGGCGAGCAGGGTGTCGGCCAGCTTGTCGAGGGTCGCGTCGTCCAGATCGTCCTCGACGTCGAGCTCGAAGTGCTTGCCCTGACGGACGTCGCGAACGCCGGTGATGCCGAGGCGACCGAGCGCGCCGACGATGGCCTGCCCCTGGGGGTCCAGAATCTCGGGCTTGAGGACGACGTCGACGACCACGCGGGCCACGGGCTACTCCGAAGGTTCGAACGGGCTGGTGACGCGATCCTATCCGCGCGCGAACGCGTAGAACTCAGGCCTCAGCCCGGCCAGTCGGCGAATCGCAGGCCGGTAAGCCGCTCGTAGGCCTCGACGTAGCGGGCCCGGGTCGCGGTGACGACGTCGTCGGGCAGAGGCGGCGGCGGCGCGCCGGAGGAGCGGTCCCACCCTGACTCGGGGCTCAGCAGCCAGTTGCGCACGTACTGCTTGTCAAAGCTCGGCTGCGGCCGCCCGGGCGTCCAGTCGTCGGCCGGCCAGAACCGCGACGAGTCCGGGGTGAGCACCTCGTCGCCCAGGACCAGGTCCTCAGATCCGGCGACGCGGCCGAACTCGAACTTCGTGTCGGCCAGGATGATCCCGCGTCCGGCCGCCGTCTCGCTGGCTACCGCATAGATCCGCATCGTGAGCTCGCGCAGAGCGGCGGCGGTCCGCGCTCCGATCTCGGCCTCGACGGCGGCGTAGGACACGTTCTCGTCGTGGTCGCCGAGTTCGGCCTTGCTCGCCGGGGTGAAGATGGGTTCGGGCAGTCGGTCACCGTCGAGCAGGCCGGGCGGCAGCGCGATGCCGCAGACCGATCCGCTGGCCCGGTAATCCAGCAGCCCGGACCCGGTCAGGTAGCCGCGGGCCACCGCCTCGACCGGAACCATCTCCAGCGGTTCGCAGATCATCGTGCGGCCACGCCAGGCCGTCGGGAGGAGCGGGTCGTCGACGCTGTGCAGGTGGTTCGCGACGACGTCGGCGAGCTGATCGAACCACCACACTGACATCGCGGTAAGGATGCGTCCCTTATCCGGGATCGTGGTGTCCAGGACGAAGTCGAACGCCGAGATGCGATCGCTGGCCACCATGACCAGCCGCCCGTCCGCGGAGCGGTACAGATCACGGACCTTGCCGCTGTGCAGGTGGGTGAATCCGTCCGGGACGCGCATCGTGTCAGCAGCTTCGGTCACTGCTCGATCCTCGCAGAGGGCCCGTCCCTCGGCGCGGAGCGCTCACCACCACCAGTCCCCCGGCGAGGAGCGGGTCGGCGATCCGTGCTGCTGGGCCGTGTGCTGCGGAGCCGCGTGCTGATGGGCTGTAGCGACGTGCCCGGCCCGGGTCGGGTGGTGTGGTGCCGCCTGGGCCGACGATGACGAAGCGATCCCGATGCCGACGACCGCGGCCACAATCGCCACGACCCGCACGAGGAACCTGTGCATATACGTCCCCTCTTGCACCCATTTGGCCGGATCTGTCCAGAGATCGTATCCGCACCAAAGGCTGACATCACACGGGTGGCTGAGCATAGGATTCACGGCATAGCGCGACGTTTCACTTTCTGCCAGTGGCAGCTACCTGCCTGGCACCTATTGACGGACGGCAAGCATTGGGCGAGTTCGGGGACCTCACCGAAGACGACGTCGCCCTGTACCGCGCCGTCCTGGCCGGGCCGAACCGGCAGGTTTCTGATTTCGCCGAGCAGTTGCAGACGACCTGCGACGAGATGGACAAGTCCGTCGCCCGGCTCTGCGACATCGGCCTACTGCGGTACGCCGAGGGCGACCGACTCTTCGGCGTGAGCCCGATGCTCGCCGAGGCCACCGTTCTCGGCGCCGAGGATCTCGAACTCGGTGCCCGGCGGGCGGCGGTCGAACAACGCCGCGACACCATCCGCCGACTGGTCCCGGAATGGAACACCGCCTTCGCCAGCATCGGCCACGAGGGCATTGTCGATGTCATCTCCGATCAGAGCGCGATCTCCAACACCCTGATGCACTACGCAGACCGTTGCGAGTCCGAGTTGCTGTCCGTGGCCCCGGGTCGACTGCCCTCGACCCGGATCGACGGCCGGACCCGCGTCGCCAACGCCTACTCCGCGCGCCGCGGCATCAAGACCAGGGCGCTGTATCAGCACACGGCCCTGCGTGACCGGGCCACTCGCTCCTACCTGCACGAGATGGCCCGTAACGGCGCCCACATCCGGTTCGCGCCCTCGGTCCCCGGCCGGAGCCTCGTCGTGGACCGCACCGTCGCGCTGCTCCCCATCCCCACTGAGGACCCCAGCCGCCACGGTTTGGCCATCGTCCGCGAGCCCAACGTGATCGCGTGGGTGGTGGCGACCTTCGAGCAGTTGTGGGCCGAGGCGGCGCCCCTCCAGGACGTCATCGACGGGCAGAACCAGGACGAGACCGAACTCGACCACACCCGCGCCGCGATCCTGCGGCTGATGGCCGAGGGGGAGAAGGACGAGGCGATTTCTCGCCGCCTGTCGATCTCGGTGCGCACCTGCCGGCGGCACATCGCCGATTACATGTCACAGGTCGGGGCGACCAGCCGGTTCCAGGCCGGGGTCATCGCCGCGCGCGCGGGCCACACCGACTCCCGTTCCCAACCCTGATCCGGCCGCGGCGACCCACGCCGTTAGATTCACACCCGTGCTGGCCCTGCTCATCGTCCTGATCGTGACCAACGTGGTCACTCTGGGTCTGCTCGTCTGGCTCTATCTCCAGCCGATCGACCTGCCCCACCCGGATCCGGCGGCGGCCTCCGCGCTGGACCGCTCGCCGCGCCCGGCCGGGCTCACCGGCTCCGGTACCCGGCGAATGATCAGCGTCGAGATCCTCAACCCCATCGAACTGGCGGGGACGAGGGGGCGGCTGGCCGGTATTGCCGGTTCGCTCGTCCCTGGCCTGACGCGACGCATCGTCTACGACCAGACCCTGAAGATCCTGCGCCGGCAATTGGTCGAGGAGCACGTTATCGCCGACGTCCGCCTGCACACCCTGCGTCCGATCCCGGGATCGAAGCCCGATCCACGGCCGAGTGCGAAGGCCGGCCCGGCCGAGCCCACTGCGACTGCCAGCCCGGCCGGGCCGCTGATCGCGTACAGCGACGAGATCGAGAAGGTCGACCTCGCCAAACTCGACGACGACCCGGCGCAGCGCTAGCTCGCGGGCGCGAGCCGCGCCCAGGGACGCAACACTTCGAGCTGGGCCGCCACCGCGAGCAGCATGTCCTCGCCGCCGGGACGGGCGACCAGTTGCACGGCAAGGGGCATGCCGCCGGGGTCCACACCGGCCGGGACGGCGAGCGCCGGCCAGCCGGCGAGGTTCCAGGGCGCGGCGAACGGCGCGTACCGCGCATTGGCCCACACGTTGGCCGACCAGCCGCGCGTCGACCAGGCCTTGGCCATGATCGGCGTCTGCGCCAGCGCCGGAGTGATCAGCACGTCGTGGTCGTCGAAGAAGCGCGCGGCGCGGTCCTGCCATGCCGTCCGGCCCTTCTCCCGCGGCAGGTGCAGGGCGAGGGCCATGCGGCCGAGGGCCGCGTGGCGACGGACCCGCATCTCCAGTTTCGACCGGTCGGCCACCAGCCGGGCGTCCAGCTCAGTACCGGCGGTCCAGCGCACGGCCTCGGACAGGATCAGGGTCTGCCCGTAGTGGGGGTTGGCCGTGGTGACGAAGTGCCCGGCGCCGGCGAGTAGGTCGGCGGACTCGCGGGCCGCCGCGGCCCAGTGCCGATCCAGCGGCGTCCCCGCGGCGGGGACCTTCGTCGACAGCGCGATCCGCAGCCGACCCGGCTCGGTGATGGTCGCCGAACCGGGGCGGTCGGCCAGCACCGCGAACATCAGCGCCGCGTCGGCCACCGTCGTCGTGATCGGGCCGTTCTCGGCCATGTCGAACCACGACCCGTTGCCCAGATCGGCCGGGACGACACCGCGGCCGGGCTTGAGACCGACCAGCCCGCAACACGCCGCCGGGATCCGGATGGAGCCCATCCCGTCGTTGCCGTGCGCGATGGGCACGGCGCCCGCGGCGACCGCGGCTGCGGCGCCACCGGAGGAACCCCCCGGCGTGCGCTCGAGGTTCCACGGGTTGCGCGTGACGCCGTACTTCGAGTCGGTGGCCCCGAAGACACACAGTTCCGGGGTGCGAGTGGTGCCGACGACCACGGCACCGGCCTGCCGCAGGCGTCGCACGATCTCGTGGTCGACGGTCTGTGGAGCCGGGTCGGTGGCGCCGGACCCGATGCGCATGGGCTCGCCCTGGACCGGCACGTTGTCCTTGATCGCTACCGGGACGCCGGCCAGGGGCAGGTCGGCGCGGTCGGGCCGCGCATCGACCTCATCGGCCTCACGCAGGGACGCGAACACCCGGACCTCCTGGAACGCGTGGATCCGCGGGTCACTGGCCTCGATGCGCTCCAGCGCGTCCTCGACGGCCCGCCGGGCGGTCATTCGACCGGAGCGGACGGCGGCGGCGATCTCGGTGGCGGTCGGAGTCATAACTCGCACGGTAGCGCGGCGGCGGCGGGGCTCGGCCGATAACATCTTTTCGTGCCGCGGCAGAACTGGAACCCACTGCCGGCACGAACTTCCTCGGTGCAGGTCGACCGTGTCTACCACTTCGTCAACCGCGGTTTCCGGCTGATCTTCCGCCTGCTCGGTCTGCGGTTCGAGGTGCGCGGAGCACAGCACATCCCGGCGGACGGCGCGGCGGTGATCGCCTCCAACCACCTGAGCTACCTGGACTTCACCTTCGTCGGACTGGCGGCGTCCACGCGGCCGCGACTCGTGCGGTTCATGGCCAAGCACGCCACCTTCGTCAACCCGATCTCCGGACCGCTGATGCGGGCCATGGGTCACATCCCGGTCGACCGGGAGAGCGGCGCGGCGGCGTACCGGATCGCGGCCCGCAAGCTGGCCGACGGTCAGATCGTCGGCGTCTTCCCCGAGGCCACCATCAGCCGGGCCTGCACGCTGAAGTCCTTCAAGCTCGGCGCCGCGACCCTCGCCGTGTGGGAGCAGGTGCCGCTCATCCCGGTGGTGCTGTGGGCGCCACAGCGCACCTTCACCGTCGATCAGCACTACAACTTCCGACGCGGCAAGACGATCATGGTGATGGTCGGCGAGCCGATGCACGCCGCCCCCGACGCCGACCGGCACGAGGTCGAGGATGAGCTGCGGCGTCGCATGCAACTGCTGCTGGATGAAGCCATGCGCGACTACCCGGACACGCCGCTCGACGAGGCGGACCGCTGGTGGGTGCCACTCGAACAGGGCGGCACCGCCCCGAACCTCGCCGACGCCGCCGTGCGTGAGGAAGCCGTCCGGGTCAGCCGGCTGGCGGCTAAAGCGGCCAAGGCGGCGAAGAAGGCGAGGAAGGCCGCCCGACGCGGCTGAGTTCCAGCGACGTCGCCCTCGGCCGTGCGAACGCCTACTTCTTGTGTTCCTCGTCGAACTCGTGACGAAGTTTGTGGGCGACCTTGACCTGATCCTCGCCGTCCTCGGACATCTGCTCGTCGCGTAGGACGTGACCGAGGACCTCCTTGGCCCTGCCTTCGACGACGTTCTCCCACGTGGCCGGAGACTCGGTCGGCACCTCATCGGTTTCGGACATGACCTCAGTATGGACGCAGCTTTCGAGCACCGCAGCGCATCTTGGAGGTGCGGCATCGTCGTGTCCACCGAGCGACCGCCAAAGTGCACCATGTCGCGACGATCAACCTCTACGAGTAGGCCGGTCAGGGGTGGACGTGCGCGACCGTGATCGGGCAGTGGCTCTCGGTCGGTTGCGACGCGACCACCCACGGCTCGGCCGGGGCGGGGGCCCGCTCACCGTCGCCGTCCATCGCCACGGGTGAGTCGTCCTTCCCCTCGACGAGCAGGAAGGACAGGACGCCGCCGAGCGCGCACAGCCCCGCCGAGATCAGCATCGCGTGGTGGAAACCGGCCGACAGGTCGGCCGGGACGTTGTACGCGGCGGGGGTGATGCCGGCGAGTCCGGGCAGGACCGCGACGGCGAGCAGCCCCGCCGCCCGGGCGATGTCGTTGTTCACCGCCGACGCCACGCCGACCTGTCGGGCAGGGGCCGACGCGAGCGCGGTTGCGGTGAGCGGGGCGACGGTGACCGAGAGTCCAAGGGCGAACACGACGACCGCGGGCAGCACGTCTGCGGCGTAGGACGCGTGGGCGTCGATCCGCACGAGCAGCGCGAGCCCGCATCCGGCCACGATCGGTCCGACGGTCATCGGGATGCGCGGGCCGATCCGGGTCGCCAGGCGTCCCATCCGGGCCGAGAGCAGCAGCATCACGAACGTCACCGGCAACAGGGCGCTGCCGGCCTCGACCGGCGCGTACCCCGACACTCGTTGCAGCTGGACGGGGATGAGGAAGAACGCACCGGACAGCGCGGCGTAGAGCACGAAGGTGACGGCGTTGGCCGCGGAGAACTGGTGTGAACGGAACAGCGACAGCGGCATCATCGGGTGCGCACCCCGCGCCTCGGTGACCAGGAATCCGATCAGCACGAGGACGCCGGCGATCAGGCAGCCCACGAGCGTCGCCGGCCAGCCTCGCTGGGGTCCCTCGGTCAGCGCGTAGACGGTCAGCCCCAGCCCTGCTGCGGCCAGGACGGCCCCGACCACGTCCAGCCGGCCGGTCGCTTCGTCGTCCTTCGTCTCGGGCACGAACCGGCGAGCCAGGAAGACGACCGCGACCGCGAGCGGGACGTTGAGCAGGAACACCAGTCGCCAGCCCCACGGCGCGACGCCGACCAGCACCCCGCCGAGCACCGGACCGATCGCCGTCGCCACCCCGCCGAGACCCGACCACGAACCGACCGCAGCGGCCCGGTCCTCGCGGCGGAACACCGACTCGAGGATCGCCAATGACCCCGGGGTGAGCAGTGCCGCCCCGATGCCCTGCAGGGCTCGCATCGCGATCAGCAGCCCGGCTGTCGGGGCGAGCGCACACCCGACGGACGCGGCGGTGAACCACAGGACGCCGAGCACATAGATGCGTCGACGGCCCAGCCGGTCGCCGAGCGAGCCACCGAGCAGCAGCAGCCCGGCCAGGCTGAGCGTGTAGGCGTTCACGGTCCATTGCAGGGCGGTCAGTCCGGCGCCGAGATCGCGTCCGATCCGCGGAAGCGCGACGTTGACGACGGTGCCGTCCAGCATCGCCATGCCGCTGCCGAGGATCGTTGCGGCCAGCACACCGCGGCCCTGGGTGGAGCGCAGCGCCAGCCCGGGTGCGGGGTCGGTCGCGCTCACCGGAGGAACGCTACCGCCGCGGCGTGCGCGGCGCGGCAATCAGCAGTCAGGGCAGCGTGAGCCCGTAGACCCGCGCCGCGTTGCCGGCCAGGACGTCGCCGACCGTGCCCTCGTCCGGGAGCAGTGCGGCCACGGCCCGGGCGTTGGCCGCGATCCCCGGGATGCCGGGCCAGTCCGTCCCGAAGATCATCCGCCGGGTGAGGCGGTTCCAGTTGTGCCGGGAGTAGTAGGTCTGCAGCCGTGACGGCGGCAGTCCGGACAGCTCGATCCACACCCTCGGGTTGGACAGGGCCAGAAATGCTGCGGCGTCGTACCACCAGCCACGGCCACCATGGGCGAGCACGAAATCGAGGCGGCGGAAGTCGCGCAGCACGTCATCGAGCAACACCGGGTCGCCGTACTGGTTCAGCGCGCCGGGAAACGTCGACGTGCCGCAATGGACTACGACCGGGACGCCGCGCTCCTGGCAGATCGCGTACGCGGGGTAGAGGGCGCGATCGTTCACGGCGAAACCGCCGTGCACCGGATGCACCTTCAGCGCCACCGCGCCCAGGTCGAGTTGCCGGGTGACTTCCTCCTCGACCGGGAAGTGCAGGTGCGGGTTGACGTTGGCGGCGAACTTCACCCGCGCCGGGTTGACCGCCGCGAGCCGGGCCATGTCCTCGACGGATTGGATGCCGGTGACCCGTGGGCTGTACTCGGCCAGCGCGACGGCGATGTCCACGCCCTGCTCGGCGAGCAGGGCGTCGAACGCGGCGGCGTCCACGTTCCCATCGGACGCGTAGACCGTGTTGAGCTCCGGTGAGTCGAAGTCCTGCACCCACACGTCCCACGACGGCTTCAGGGTGCTGCGGTTCGCCGGGTGGACGTGGACGTCGATCAGGGGGACCCCGTCGATCATGCCGGGGCCGCCGTGAGCACAGTGGCCGCCATGGCCCGTAGCTCCACCCGGCGGATCTTCCCGGTCGCCGTCGTGGGGTAGGCGTCGACGAACACCACCTTGCGCGGACGCTTGAACGACGGCAGGGCAGCACGGCACCACCCGATCAATTCGTCCTCGCTCGCGGTCGCGCCGTCCTGCATCACCACGTAGGCCACCGGCTTCTCCAGGCCGTCGAGGTCGCGGGCGGCGACCACCACCGCCTGCGCGACCGCGTCGTGGGACAGCAGACGCGCCTCGACCTCGGCCGGGCTGACCCAGATGCCGCTGGCCTTGAGCATGTCGCCGGTGCGGCCCAGGCAGGCGTAGTACCCCTCCTCGTCCTGGACGTAGGTGTCGCCGGTACGCAGCCACTCGCCCTGGAACACCTGCCGGGATGCGTCGTAACGGGAGAAGTAGCCGGTGGCCGTCGACGCCCCGCGGACGAACAGGGTCCCGGGGGTTCCGCGGGCAACCTCGTGCCCGTCGTCGTCGCGTACGGACAGGTCGTAGCCGGGGACCGCACGACCGGTCGTGCCCGGACGCACCTCCCCGGGCCGGTTGGACAAGAAGATGTGCAACATCTCGGTCATGCCGATGCCGTCGAGGATGTCGACCCTGAAGCGCGAGGTCCACCGCTCGTACAGGTTCGCCGGCAGGGCCTCCCCCGCGCTCGCCGCCAGGCGTACCCCGTTTAACGCATCTTCGCGCATATCCCCGTGGAGCATGTTGGCGAAGAACGTCGGCCCGGCGAAGAACAGCGTCGCCCCGTAGGTCTGGACCCGCTCGACGACCGTGTCCGGACGCGCCGGCGCGGGCTCGAGGATCGTCGCCGCCCCGACGGACAGCGGGAACAGCACCGAGTTGCCCAGCCCGTAGGCGAAGAAGGCCTTCGCCGCCGAGAGGCAGCGGTCGTCGGCGGTGATGCCGAGGACCTGCGTCCCGTAGGTCTCGCAGGTGACCCGGATGGAGCCGTGCCGATGCATCGCACCCTTGGGCAGACCGGTCGTGCCCGAGGTGTAGAGCCAGAACGCCGGATCGTCGGCCTTCGTGGCGTGTAGGGAGTCGTCCGCGCCGACGGGTAGCTCGGCGACGCTCAGCACGGCAAGCTCACCCGCAGCCTGGGCGGCGAGGTCCCGGAACTCGGGGGTGACCAGCACCAGGCGGGCCCGCGAATCGGTGACGATTTCGGCGAGGCCGGCCGCCCGGAGCATCGTCGACACCGGGACGGGCACCGCACCTATCCGCATCGCGGCCAGATACGTGATCACGAAGTCCGGCGAGTCGGACATGACCATCAACACGCGCTGCTCGGGCTGCAGACCGGTCTGGCGCAGCGACGCAGCCGTCTGTTTCACCCGCTCCAGCAACTGCGCGTAGGTGAGCTCGCCCGCGACCCCGGTGAGCGCGAGCCGGTCACCGCCCCCCGCCGCCACCTGACGGTCGAGCAGGTAGTCGCAGGCGTTGAAGTGCTCGTCGCTCACGGCAGGTGGACGTAGTCGTAGTCGAAGGGCTGGTTGTTGATCCCGTTGCGCGGCGGGGCGATCCACGAGGCGATCTTCCCTCGTTCGAAGACCGGGTGCATCAAGGAACGGACGTGGGTCTTGTCGACCGCGGACGGGAGGTGATCGTCGCGCACGGCCGCCCACTCGCTCGCCGTGAGCAGCCGCCCCTGCGGGGTGACCTCGACGCCGGCGAAGGCGCCGACCTTGCGGTTGAACGCGATGTGCGGGAGCGCCAGCCGCTGCGGCAGACCGGCCTCGTCCAGGATCTTGTTCCACCGCTTCACCCCGCCCTGGCAGTCGGAGATGTACGCACGACGCAGGTCGGTGTTGAGTCCGACGAGCGCCGACACCTCGGCGAAGGCGATCGCGCCGTCGACCATCGCGTCGACGTCCATCGAGTCGTCGGTGAGCTTGTGGTCGTCCTTGCGCCGGTCCTCGAGCCACCGACCCTTGAGCCCGGCGGTGTAGTAATTCGCGACGTTGGTCGAGGTCTCACCACCGAACAGGTCGAGGCTGACCGAGTAGTGGAAGTTGATGTACTTCTGGATCACGTCGAGCGAGATGGCGCCGTGCGCGGAGACGTCGTCGGTCTCGTGCTCGACCATCAACTGCGCGGTCCGCTCGACGACCCGGTCGATGCCGGTCGTCCCCACCATCATGTGGTGGGCCTCCTCCTTGAGCATGAATTCACACGTCCGGCTCAGCGGGTCGAAGGCGGACTCCTTCAACGTCCCCAACTGGTACTTGCCGTCGCGGTCGGTGAAGTAGGTGAACATGAAGAAGCTCAGCCAGTCCGGCGTCTCCTCGTTGAAGGCGCCGAGGATGCGCGGGGCGTCCTCACTGCCGGAGTTGCGCTGCAGCAACTGCTCAGCCTCCTCGCGGCCCTCCCGGCCGAAGTGGGCGTGCAGCAGGTAGACCATCGCCCACAGGTGGCGCCCCTCCTCGACGTTGACCTGGAACAGGTTGCGCAGGTCGTAGAGCGACGGCGCGGTGGCACCGAGGTTGCGCTGCTGCTCGACCGACGCGGGCTCGGTGTCGCCCTGGATGACGATGAGGCGCTGCAGGTC
>JBDTFN010000124.1:0-9188 GCA_039937915.1 Jatrophihabitans sp.
TCGACGACGTGACGCGGACGCTGATGCGGCCACTCGAACGATTCGTGCGTTGGGAGTCCAGCAGCGCGGCACTGCTCCTGGGGGCTGCCGCCGGGGCATTGATCTGGGCCAACATGTCGACCAGCTACGTCGACTTCTGGGGTTCGCACGCCTCGATCAAGGTCGGCCCGTTGCACCTCGACGAGTCGCTGCGGCACTGGGTCAACGACCTGCTGATGGCGGTCTTCTTCTTCGTGGTCGCCCTCGAGGTCAAGCGCGAGATGCTCTTCGGTTCCCTGCGCGACCGCCGCGCCGCTCTCGTCCCCGCGGCCGCCGCGTTCGGCACCATGATCGGGGCCGCTGCGGTCTACCTCGCGTTCAACGCCTCCGGCGGCGATCTGCGTGGTTGGGCGATCCCGATCGCCACGGACATCGCGTTCGCACTCGGCGTTCTGGGCCTCGTCGGGCGACGCGCACCGAAAGAATTGCGCGCCTTCATTCTCACCCTCGCCGTTGTCGATGACCTCGCCACGATCGTCGTCATCGCGGTGTTCTTCACCGAGGACCTCTCCTTCGGCTGGCTCGGCGCCGCCGCCGGTTTACTGGTTGTGGTCGCGCTCGCCCGTCGGGCCGGCGTACGCAATCTGGTCGTGTACGTGGTGCTCGCCGCCGCCGTATGGCTGGCGGTCTTCGAGTCCGGGGTGCACGCGACGGTCGCCGGCGTCCTACTCGGCTTCCTGACGCCGGCAGTGGCCCTTCGCAACCGCGAGAAGGCGGCCGCCACCATCACCGATGATCTGATCGAGATCCGTCAGGACGACGACCGCGAGGTCAGCGACGCGGCTCTGCTGGATGCTGCGAGCGACGCCCTCGGCGCGGTGGCGCCGCTGACCCGCGTCGAAGAGGCGCTGCATCCGTACTCGGCCTATCTGATCCTGCCGCTGTTCGCATTGGCGAACGCGGGCGTGCCGCTGTCGATCAGCGGAGTGGGCGACGCCCTGTCGAGTCCCGTCGGCCTCGGAATCTTTTTCGGGCTCGTCGTCGGTGCCCCGGCCGGCGGCATGCTGCTGGCCTACCTGTCGGTGCGGCCCGGCCCGGGACGAATGCCGCAGAACCTGGACTGGGCCGCGATCGGCGGGGTCGCACCGCTCAAGGGCATCGGCTTCACCATCGCTATCTTCATCACTACCCTCGCCTTCGACGATCGCGAGTTGGAGAACACCGCCACGCTCGCCGTGCTCGCCGCGTCGCTCACGGCGGCGCTCATCGGGGTAGGAGTCCTGCTCACCAGGCACGCGTTGCTGGCGCGGTCGAGCAGGTGGGATGTCGACCACGCCCTGGAACCGCAGACTGGGGAGAGCGCGAATCCATGAATGACTGCCCGCGCTACTCGGAGCGCGGCGGCGAAGGTGAGGTAGGGCCAGTGACCCGTCGAAGAATCGCAGTGGTCGGCAGCGGTGTCGCGGGGTTGACGGCCGCCTACGTCATGCAGCGCGATGCTGACGTCACCCTGTACGAGGCGGCCGACCGACTCGGCGGGCACGCCGACACCCACGACGTCATCGGTATCGACGGCGTCCTGCGCAACATCGACACCGGGTTCATCGTGCACAATCTGCGCACGTACCCGCTGCTGCGGCGGCTGTTCACCGAACTCGGCGTGAGTACTCAGGAGTCCGACATGAGTATGTCGATCACCTGCGGCGGCTGCGGTATCGAGTACGCGGGCGGTCGGGGAATCTCGGGCGTTCTGCCCAGTGTGAAGGTGCTCGGCAAGGGTCGCTATCTGCGCATGCTCGGCGAGGTCGTGAAGTTCCACCGCCGCGCGCACGCAGTGCTCGAGTCCGCGGACGACGGGATGACCGTCCGCGAGTTCCTGGCCGCGGGCCGGTTCTCGCCCTACTTCATCTCGCACTTCATGACCCCGGTCATCGCGGCCGTCTGGTCAACCGCCCCGACCCAGGCCGGCGATTACCCGGCCCGCTACCTGTTCTCCTTCCTCGACAACCACGGCATGCTCGCTGTCACCGGCAGCCCCACCTGGTACACCGTTACCGGCGGTTCGGCTCGGTACGTCGAACGCGCGGCGAAGAGCCTCACCGCGGTTCAGACCTCGACACCGATTCGCGCGATCAGCCGAACCGGGGACGGGATCGACATCCGGGACGGCGCCGATCGCGTCGAGCACTTCGACGCCGTCACCGTCGCGACCCATCCGCACCAGGCCCTGCGCATGCTCGCCGAGCCCACCGCCACCGAGACCGAACTGCTCGGCGCGATCGACTACACGATCAACCCGACCATCCTGCACACCGACGTCTCGCTACTGCCGAAGGCCGCGAAGGCCGAAGCATCCTGGAACTACGCGCTGCCCTCGTGTGACGCCGTGCCCACGGCGGTGGAGGTCAGTTACAACATGAACCGTCTGCAGCGTCTGGACGCGCCGCAGACCTACATCGTCACCCTCAACGGCAGCGACCGGATCGATCCGTCCACCGTGCTCGACACCATGAACTACGAACATCCCGTCTACACCACCGCATCCGTCGCAGCGCGTGAGCGCCTTCCGGAGCTCAACGACGGAACGGTTGCCTTCGCCGGCGCCTACCACGGGTGGGGCTTCCACGAGGACGGCTGCCGCTCCGGGGTTCACGCCGCCGAGTCGCTCGGCGTGACATGGTGAACTGGCGATGACTACTGCGGCGATCTACGAGGTCGAGATCGGACACGTGCGCGCCGAGCCGGTCCGGCACGACGTGAACCATGGCAGCTACCTCTGGTTCGTCGACCTGGACGATCTGCCGAGCCACGGCGTCCTGGCCCGCTTCCGGGCGAAGGATCACCTGGGCGACCCGAAACGCACCCTGCGTCAGAACGTGGACGACTACTTGGCCGAGCACGGAATCGACCTACACGGCGGCCAGATCACCATGCTCACCAACGCTCGCAGTCTGGGCTACGTGTTCAACCCGCTCACCGTCTTCTGGTGCCACGACCCGTCCGGCGCGCTCGAGTGTGTCGTGGCCGAGGTTCACAACACCTACGGGGAGCGGCATCGCTACCTGCTGCACCCCGACGACGCCGGGCGGGTGGACACCGAGAAGGAGTTCTACGTCTCGCCCTTCAACAAGGTGAACGGCTCCTACCGGATGAGCCTGCCCGAGCCGGGGGAGCAGGTGGCGATCACGATCACGCTGCACCGACCCGGGGCACGTCCATTCACCTCATCGGTTCGCGGGACCCGCACCCCGGCGACCCGCAAGGCCGTTCTCACTGCGGCGCTGCGCCATCCCTTTGAGACCTGGTTCGTTCGCGTGCTCATCACCGTCCACGGCATTCGCCTGTGGCGTAAGGGCCTGCCTATCCAAAAACGTCCGGAGACACCCATGGCCAGCAACACCGCCGCCGACCGACTGGCGGCACTCGTCCGCGACACCGCGGGCATCGACCTCCCGGTGCGCATCCGGGCGTGGGACGGCAGCGAGACCGGTCCGGCCGACGGCCCGGTCCTCGTCATCAAGTCCCGGCGGGCCCTGCGACGCCTGCTGTGGGCTCCGGGCGAGTTAGGCCTGGCCCGCGCCTACGTCACCGGCGACATCGACGTCGAAGGCGATCTGGCCGACGGCTTCCGTCGGGCCTGGAAGCTGGCCCGCCAAAGACCGACGTCGGGAATCTCGCTCTCGACCGGCGCCAAACTGAAGGCTGCCGTCGCAGCGGCCAAGCTCGGCGCGATAGGTCTGCCACCGAAGCCCCCGGCCTCTGAGGCCCGGTTGCGCGGACGGCTGCACAGCAGGCTGCGCGACCGCGCCGCGATCTCGCACCACTACGACCTGAGCAACGAGTTCTACGAATTGCTGCTCGACGAGCACATGGCGTACTCGTCGGCGTACTACACGCATGAGGGCCAGTCGCTGCACGATGCGCAGACGGCCAAGCTCGACCTCATCTGCCGCAAGCTGGACCTCAAGCCCGGTATGCGCTTGCTGGACGTCGGTTGCGGTTGGGGCTCACTGATCCTGCACGCGGCGCAGCACTACGGCGTCGACGTGGTCGGCATCACCCTGTCAGCCCAGCAGCGTGACTTCATCACCAAGCGGATCGCCGACAAGGGGTTGGCCGACCGGGTCGAGGTCCGGCTGCAGGACTACCGCGAGTTCGGCGAGAAGGGCGAGACCTTCGACGCCGTCAGCTCGATCGAGATGGGCGAGCACGTCGGCGAGGGCAACTACCCCGAGTACGTCGCGATCATGTACGGCGCGCTGCGCGCTGGCGGCCGCGTCCTGCTCCAGCAGATGTCGCGGCACGAGGGCACCGCACCCGGTGGTGGCGCCTTCATCGAGTCCTACATCGCTCCGGACATGCACATGCGCGAGATCTGGCAGACCACCCGGCATCTGGTCAAGGGCGGCTTCGAGGTCCGCGACGTCGAGGCCATGCGCGAGCACTACGTCTGGACGGTTCGGGACTGGCTCAGAACCTTCGAGGCCAAGTGGGACCAGTTCGTCGCGCTGCAGAACGAGGAGGTCGCGCGGGTCTGGCGGCTGTACCTCGTCGGAGGCATGCTCACCTTCGAGGAGGGACGTATGGGCGTCGATCAGTTCCTCGCCGTGAAACCGTCCGCTGATGGTGTGAGCAACATGCCGGCAACCCGCCCCTGGGCCGTGGGTATTACTTCGTCATGAGTTCTGACGCATCGGCCTTTGACGGATCGGCCTTCTCCGCCAACCTGGGCTATGCCGGCGCGGCCGTCGTGCTCGTCCTGCTGATCACGTTCGGCGTCTCGAAGATCGCGGGCAAACACAGCGTCATCGACACGACGTGGGGCTTGCTGTTCGTCACCATCGCCGTGGTCGTCTTCTTCCGCTCCGCCGATCAGGCCGACGACGTGCGCCGCTGGTTGCTCCTGCTACTGCCCGGGCTGTGGGGGCTGCGGCTCGCGCAGCACATCGGCCGACGCTCCATCGGCAAGCCCGAGGACCCCCGGTACAAGGAACTTCTCGACAAGGCCCCCGGCAACGGAGACCTGTACGCACTGCGGAGCATCTATCTGCTCCAGGGCATCCTGGCCTTCGTCATAGCCTCCCCGATCCTCGTCGGCGGATTCGAGGGCGACCCGGTCGGCATCATCGCCTGGATCGGCGTCGCGGTGTGGGTGGTCGGCGTATTCTTCGAGTCGGTCGGCGATATGCAGATGGAGAAATTTCGCAAGGACCCGAACAACAAGGGCAAAGTCATCGACGTCGGGCTCTGGCGCTACACCCGACACCCGAACTACTTCGGGGATTCGTGCGTGTGGTGGGGGATCTTCCTCGTCGCCGCCGACGCGTGGCCCGGGGTCGTGACGATCTTCGCGCCAATCATCATGACACTGCTGCTGACCAAGGGCTCCGGTGCGCGGATCCTCGAGAAGCACATGAGCAAGCGCGACGGCTGGGACGCCTACGCCGCGAAGACCAGCATGTTCTTCCCACTACCGCCCAAGATCAAGACGGCGATCACTTCGGACTGACGGCCAGTCCGTCGGCGACGACGACGCCGTCGTGCAGGACGGTGCGGTCCACGCCCCGGTCCATCACGGCGCTCGTCGGAGTCTGACCGTCGACCAGCATCAGATCGGCCCGGTCGCCCACCGCGAGGCCCGGACGGTCGGCAATTCCGGCGAGCCGTGGCACGTCATGGCTCATGATCGAGGCCCCGCCGATGGTGGCCACGGCCAGCGACATCTCGATCAGATCATCGCGCCGGAAGCCGTTGGTGAAGGCCAGCTGCCAGGTCCGCTCGAGCATGTCGCAGTTGCCGTACGGGCTCCAATAGTCCCGCTGACCATCCTCGCCGAGGCCAACCCGAACACCGGCTTCGGTCAGGTCGATCAACGAGAGCCGCCCGCGGTCGGCCGGGGCGACGGTGGCCATCGCGATGTCCAGTTCGGCGAAGTCGTCGATGATCCGGCGGCTGACCGACTCCGACACCGACCCCAGTTCGTAGGCGTGGGACATCGTCACCTTGCCCTGCATGCCCAACGCCCGGGTGCGCTCGAGGACCAGATCGGTCGAGAACACACCCAGGTGCCCGGGCTCGTGCAGGTGGATGTCCACCTCCACCTGATAACGCTGCGCCAGATCGAACACGATGTCCAGATGCCTTACGGGGTCACGGTCGAGCAGGCAGGGATCGATCCCGCCGATCACGTCGGCGCCCGAACGCAGCGCGGCCTCCAGGTAGTCGACGGTCCCCGCCTCCTGGAGGATTCCGGCCTGCGGAAAGGCCATCACCGAGACGTCGGCGCAGCCGGCGAACTTCTCCTTGGCGGCGAGGACCGCCTCGAAGCGCTCGAGCTTGCAGTCCACGTCGACCTGCGCATACGTGCGCACCCGGGTGGTGCCGTGGGCGATCATCCGCTCCAACGTTCCAGCGACGCGCTCGACCAGTGGTACCTCCGCGTCACGCCAGTTCTGACGGTCGTTGAGCATCATCGCCCACACCCCCGGACTTCCGGTGTGCGGCCGGAACGGTAGACCGATCCGGGTCGAGTCCAGGTGGACGTGCACGTCGCTGAAGGACGGCAGGATCAATCGTCCACGGCCCTGGAGGACTTCGCCGTCGGTCACGGACTCCGGATCGTGTGGCCCCACCGTCGCGATCCGGCCCGCGGACAGTTCGACGTCGCTGCGCTGACCGCCCCAGGGGCGGACGTCTCGGATCAACACTGCGTCATTCCTCTCGCCGTGGGCAGCGCGGTCAGCGCCGGTCGTCGCGGACGACCTCGCCGTTCTTCATCACCCAGCGCAGCTTTCGTAGCGCCGAGATGTCCTGAGTGGGGTCACCGTCCACCGCGATGAGATCGGCGTACTTCCCGACCTCGACGGAGCCGATGTCGGCATCTACCCCTAGCCAGCGTGCGGGGACGATCGTCGCTGCACGCAGCGCCGCGGGAGCCGACAGTCCGAACCCGACCATGTGCTCTAGTTCGCGCACCGTGGCCGTCGTGCCCTCGAACTCGTGCGCGGGCGGCATGTCGCTGCCGAGCATGACCTCGACCCCGGCCTCGAGCGCGAGCCGGTAGCTCTGCGCGTGCTGCGGGCCCGCATCGAGCGAGCGCTGTTGCATCCACTGCGGCACGCCGAGCTGGTCGAAGAATTCCCCACACCGGGTCACGACGAGGGTCGGGACCAGCGCGGTGCCGCGCTCGGCCATCAGTTCTACGACGGGCTCGCTCAGTTGGTAGCCGTGCTCGACGCAATCGAGGCCCAGCCGCACCGCCCGCTCGATGACGGCGGCGGGGCCGGCGTGCGCGGTCACCCGCCGACCCCACGCGTGGGCGGTCTCGAGGACCGCGGCCATCTCGTCGTCGGTGAGCTGCGGGGTGCTGATCTGCTCGTGCTCGCCGGCAATGCCACCAGAGATCATCACCTTGATCAGATCGGCGCCACGACTGATCTGGGCCCGCGTCCCGCGGCGGAAATCGTCCGCACCATCGCACTGGAGGGTGTCGCTGCCCTCGTGCCCGTGCCCGCCGGTGCAGACGAGCGCCCGCCCGGCGGTGAAGATGCGCGGGCCGCGGACCTGTCCGGCGGCGATGGCGTCGCGCAATGCGAACTCGACGTGGTCCTTCTCGGCCACGCAACGCACCGTGGTCACGCCGGCCTCCAGCGTGCGCCGTGCACCGTCGGCCACGTACAGGGCGAGGGCATGCGGGCTGAGGTCGTGCACCGCGGCACCGGCCGTGCCGGGCAGGGACAGCGAGAAGTGCGTGTGCATGTTCACCAGACCGGGCAGCAGCGTCGCTCCGTGCAGATCGACCTCGAGGACGCTGGCTGGGGCGGCAGCCCGCACATCGACCTCCGGCCCGCACGCAACAATGCGCTCGCCCTGAACCAGCACCGCGGCAGCGGATATCGGCGCATCGGAGACGGCGTCGAACAGCGCACAGTGGTGGAGCAACAGTCCAGAGATCACGGTTCTCACCATAGGAGTCCCGGCGCGCGCGTCACTAGACTCGGCTCGGTGCAGGTGTCGATCGGGCTACAGACCGACAAGTCGGCCACGGCCTATGCCCGCCTTGCCGTGCTCTGCGAATCGCTGGACTTCGACGGCGTGTCGGTGTTCCATGACCTGGGTTTCCAGCCCTCACTGTTCCCGTTGCTGGAGATGGCGCGGGCCACGAACCGAGTGCGGCTCGGAGCCGCCTGTCTGAACCCCAACCTCATGCACCCCATCGAGATCGCCGGCCAGGCCGCCGCCCTCGACCTGGCCTCGGACGGTCGCGCCTACGTCGGCCTGGCCCGCGGAGCCTGGCTCGAGCGGGTCGGGGTGCGTCCGGAGCGTCCGCTGCACCGCCTGAGCGAGGCGGTCGAAGTGGTCGATCGACTGCTTCGTGGCGACGAGTCCGGCTTCGACGGCGACGTCTTCTCCCTCGCGCCGGGCGCAAAGCTGCTCTACGAGCGGCGCCGCCCCCGCGTGGACATCCTGCTGGGCACATGGGGCCCGCGTGGCCTGGCGCTGGCGGCCCGCCGCGCCGACGAGGTCAAGCTGGGCGGCTGCGCCAACCCCGACATGGTCCGTCACGTCCGCACCATTCTCGACCGGGAGTGCGCGATGGCCGGCCGGGACCCCGGCGCGGTCGGCATCGTCGTCGGCGCGGTGACCGTTGTCGACGAGGACGGCGCCGCGGCCCGGGCCCGAGCCCGGACCGAGGTGGCGATGTATCTCGACGTCGTGGCGGCGCTGGACGTCACCGTGACCGTCCCGGAGGACGTCCTGGACCCGCTGCGGACCGCCCTGGCCCAGGGGGATCCCGAGGCTGCGGGTCGATACGTCCCCGATGACCTGCTCGATCGCTTCGCTTTCTCCGGGGATCCGGCCACGGTGGCCGAGCACGCCCTCGCCCTGATGGCGGCCGGCGCGAGCCGCATCGAGTTCGGCACCCCGCACGGCCGGAGCGACGAACACGGCATCGAACTGCTCGGCACGCACGTCCTCCCCGTCCTCAAAGAGGCCAGATGACCGATATTGACCCGGCCCGCGCCGTCGCCGACTCGCTGTTACGCGAGCTGGCCGGCGTCGACCCCGAGGCCGCCGAAGCGCTCGGCGAGCAGCCGGACAACGTCATGCCCGCCTTCGGGCCGCAAGACTTCGCCCGTCGACGTGCCGCCTATGAATCGGTCGTGCGGGCGCTGGACGCAGATCCTGGGCCACCGTCGGTGCTCAGC
>JBDTFN010000125.1:0-3967 GCA_039937915.1 Jatrophihabitans sp.
GCTCCTGCCCGCCCTGATTTTCACGATCGTCATTACCCAGCTGCCTTTCCTGGTCACCATTTGGTACTCGCTGCGCAACTGGAACCTGCTGCGCCCCGACGGAAACCAGTTCACCGGATTACAAAACTATGTGGACATCTTCATGGACTCCACCTTCCGCAGCTCAGCACTGAATAGCATCGTCATCACCCTTGGCTGCGTATTTTTCGCCATGATCCTCGGCATCATTTTTGCGCTCCTCTTGGACCGCAAATTTCGGGGTCAGGGTGTGGTGCGCACCATGCTCATCACACCGTTTTTGATCATGCCCGTGGCCGGTGCCTTCGGGATCGTGGCGGGGTACGGCGGGCACGGCATCGGTACCGCGATGCACATGGACCCCCACATCCTGAACTACGGCAAGCCTGGCAAGGGTCCCCGGCTGACCCCTGGGATGGCGCTGGCCGTCGAGCCCATGGTCACCCTCGGCTCGCGCGCCACCCGCGAACTCGACGACGGATGGACGGTGACCACGGTCGACGGTTCCTGGGCCGCGCATTGGGAACACACCGTGGCGATCCTCGACGACGGCCCGTGGGTGCTGACTGCGCTCGACGGCGGTCGGGCCGAGCTTGCCCGTCGCGGGCTCGAGTTGTCCGCCCTCGCCGGCTGACCGGATCGCTCCGTCGCGCAAGCCGACCCCCTCCCCCCTTCGTCGAGTGGCGGATCACCCCGTCAGTGGCGCAGCGGAGGCCGCCACTCGAGCCCCAACCCGCCACTCAACGCCGTGCGACCCGGCTCGACGAGGGGAACTCGTCGGAGCAGGCTGCGGCGAAGCTGGCCCACGTACGCGGCAATCTGATCAGGCCGCCGAAACACCTCGGCCGGGCCGACGGTGACCGTCCGCCAGCCGCCGCGCACGCTCATGTCCAACTCGCGCGTGATGTCTCGTCGCATGCGTCCCACGTCCGCGTGATCGGAGCCGTTGTACTCGAGCGCGAGGCGCACGTCGTCATAGCTCAGATCGGGCTCGGCCAGCCGCGGACGATGCCGCGTCGACGTCGTGCCCGACCGATCGACCGCTCGAGTGTGTGAACGTCGGTGGTGCCTCGCAACGCGCTGTCGCCGACCGCGACCAGGTCGGCCAGCGGTAAACGCGCCCCGAGATCGACCCAGGTACGCGCCGCTGTCGTCACAGGAAGCCCGTACAAGACCTCGATGTCGTCGGGTGCGAGCCCGCACCGGCGGGACGCGAACTCCGGGCGGGTGGTGTGGGCGTGCTCCCGGGGAGCCAACGCGTCGCGACGCAACAGCAGCTCCACCGCTGTGGGCACGGGTTCGGGAAGCCAGAGCCGGTGAAGTTGCGCGGCAGTCCACCCACCGATGACCGAGCCGGGTGGAGCGATGGACAGCAGCGCGGCCACGCGGGAGACGACGTCGTCGACCGCCTCCGACGCGCGCCACAATCCCCGCGCGAGGCGTATCGGTTCGGCCATCTGAACAGTGTGTTTCGGCCTGGGCACCGTCTCTCGTCGCACGTCGAGTCTGTGGACGGTTGTTCCCTCGTCCACAACCTGGGCCATCGGACGGTGCCCGGACACCCGCCCCGCTTCGTTGAGTGGCGGGTGGGGCAGCGAGTGGCGGACTATGGCGCGCCACTCGCTCCCTGATCCGCCACTCGACGCGGAAGAGGGGAGGGCGGCAGGGTGAGGCCCGGGTGTGCACCGCTTACCCTCGGGGCATGACTATGCCGCAGGGCCCGGGCGGGCCGCAGGGTTACCAGGGACCCCAACAAGGTCCGCCGTCCCAGCCCGGTCCGGTCCTGGCGAACCAACCGACACAGCACCTGCCCGTGCCGGGTTCGGGGTCGCCGGGCGCCAACCCACAGGGTTCGTGGCCGCCGGGTTCCGGTCCGTGGCCGCAGGGACAGGCCGGACATCCTCAGGGGGGCCCGCCGACCGTCCAGGGGACGCAGCCGGGAGGCCCGGGTGGCCCGCCGGTCCAGTTCGGCCCGCCGAGCACGACCGGACACCCGCGCCCGCAGGCGGCCACCGCGATCTGGATCCTCGGCGCTGTCAGTGTCGTCGCCATCGTCGCCGGGTTGTCCATCGACGAGAACGGCCGCAACGCGTGGGACACCGTCAACGCGTGGGGCGGACTCGCGATCGTCGGCGCGCTGCTGACGATGGCTCCGGCCCTCGGCACGGCGAGCATCAGTACCGCGAGGGCATGGCAGATCTCCGCCTGTGGGGCGGGCGCGCTCGTACTGTTCTGGGTGCTGTTCGTCCTGCCGGCCGCGGGATCCAACACCTCCCTCGCCGTGACCGTCGGCGTGGCGGCGGGGGTCATCGCCACTTGGATCGCACCCGGCCGCGATCAGCATGCCGGTGAGCTGACGGACAGGTCCGACCAGCCGCGCAAGAACACGTGGTGATCGACGATCCGTTCACCCGCGTCCCGTCCGCCACCCGACTCTGGGCTGCGGCGGCGCTGTGCATCGTCCCGTTCGGCCTGGTGTGGTCCCAGCGCGCAAGTTACGTCGTCGGTCCCTACGTCGGCCCGTCCTTCTGTAACGAGTACGGCTACTGCACGCCCGGGGCGTATTCGCCGGGCGTCTACCTACCCGGCAGTACGACGCTGGTCAGCCAATCACCGGCTCGGGTTTTCCTGGTTGCCGCTGCGGCGCTGCTCGTGTTCGTCGCGACGCGCACCCGAACCGCCGCCACCCGTCGGCTGGCCAGGCTCGCCACCGGAGCACTCGCCGTCGCGGTGCTGCTGGCAGCGTCCCAACGCGCGACTCTGACGATGGTGTGCGTGCTTTCGGCGCTCGCCCTGGTGGTTCCGCTCGTCTGGATTCGGCCCGTCGGTAGGGGCGTTTTGGCGACGGGCGATGTCCGCGGGTAGACTGGCTCGTTGGCGCACGCCGCCTTCCTCTCATGCCCGCTGTGGCCGCGGGTCGGAAGGTCGGATCCCTCACGATCGCGCCGGTTCGGATCAGTTCAGAGCTGCAGCAAACTGCGAAGAAGTGCGGAGGACATGGCAAAGAAGGAAGGCGCGATCGAGGTCGAGGGTCGGGTGGTCGAACCACTGCCCAACGCGATGTTCCGGGTGGAACTCACGAACGGGCACAAGGTTCTTGCACACATCAGCGGCAAGATGCGCCAGCACTACATCCGTATCCTTCCTGAGGACCGCGTCGTCGTAGAGCTTTCGCCCTACGACCTCACTCGCGGTCGCATCGTTTATCGCTACAAGTAACTCCGGTATCACGTAACTCCAGCTACACGGAACTCCAGAAGGGGCCACCGACCGTGAAGGTCAAGCCGAGCGTCAAGCCGATCTGCGACAAATGCAAGGTGATCCGTCGCAACGGTCGAGTCATGGTCATCTGCGACAACCTGCGCCACAAACAGCGCCAAGGTTGATCCAGCACTGAGCACGACTCACCACTGAAGCGCACACCACCCGCGAGAGCGGACTACCTCCGGATCGTTGGCCGGAGCCCATGCCCGGGCGGGCATCGGGAACGGGTGCGCACCACACCAGCGCGAGAGAATCAGGAGTACCGCCCGAATGGCACGTCTTTCCGGCGTCGACCTCCCCCGCGAAAAGCGGTTGGAGATAGCGCTCACCTACATCTATGGCATGGGTCGTACCCGCGCCAAGCAGACCCTCGACGCCACCGGCGTCAGCCCGGACGTCCGCGTCCGTGACCTGACCGAAGCCGACATCGTCAAGCTGCGCGACCACATCGACGCGAGCTACCGCGTCGAAGGTGACCTCCGTCGTGAGGTCGCCGCCGACATCCGTCGCAAGATCGAGATCGGTTGCTACGAGGGCATTCGCCACCGTCGCGGACTGCCGGTCCACGGTCAGCGCACCAAGACCAACGCCCGTACGCGCAAGGGTCCGAAGAAGACCATCGCGGGCAAGAAGAAGGCAGGTAAGAAGTAATGCCGGGTCAGGCACGCAAGGCCGGGGCCAAGAA
>JBDTFN010000126.1:0-6922 GCA_039937915.1 Jatrophihabitans sp.
CAGCCCGTCGGGACCGGTACGGCGCGATAGGCCGCCCGCTATGGCGATGCGGGTACGTCGGGAAGCGCTTGGTGCGTGGCGACAGCGAGCCGATTCCACACATTGATGGTGGCGATGGCCATGAGCAGGGCGACGATGCCTGCCTGGTCGAATTGCGTGACGACGTCGTTCCAGACCGAATCCGGGACCCCGACCTCGCCAATGCTGGTCACTGCTTCGGTGAGGGCGAGCGCGGCATGCTCCCGCTCGCTGAACAGCTGCGGTGCCTCGCGCCAGGCCGACAGCACGTCCAAGCGCTGCTGGGCCTCCCCGGCCGCGCGGGCATCTCGGTGGTGCATATCCAGGCAGAAGGCGCAGCCGTTGACCTGCGACGCGCGAATCTTGACCAGCTCGTAGAGCTGTGGCTCGAGACCGCTCTCGCGGACGTACCGCTCCATCGCGAAGACGGCCTGGTGGGCCTTGGGATCAACGGCGTGAATGTCGAGACGCTGTGTCATCCTCACCGCCTACTTCGACAGGACGTCGAGGGCAAGGGTGGAGTGGGCGAAAGCGCCACCGGCGCGCATCTCGGCGGCCACCCAGATCGCCTCCATGATCTCCTCGTCCGATGCGCCCTTCCGGCGTGCGACCTTGGTGTGTCCCTTGATGCAGTACGGGCACTGCGTGGTGTGCGCGACCGCGACCGCGATGAGCTGTTTGGTCTTCTCCGGTAGCGCGCCCTCAGCGAACACGGCACGGCTGAACGCTTCGAACGCCTCGTGGGTGTGCGGCGCGAGTTCTTTGCGGCGGGCGGCGATCTCGGGAGTAGCGGCGGGGTACAAGGCCTCATCGGACATGACGGTCTCCTTTGCGTGTGTCAGGACTGGCCGGTATCGGCCAGCAGGGAGCGCAGGACGTATTGCATGATGCCGCCGTGGCGGTAGTAGTCGGCCTCGCCGGGCGTGTCGATCCGCAGTCGGGCGTCGAACTCGATGTCCGCCCCAGATCCAGAGCCTGCGTGCACGTGGACGGTGCGCGGCGCGGCGCCGTCGTTCATCGCGGTGACGCCGGTGATGGTGAAGCTCTCCTGCCCGGTGAGCCCGAGGGATTCCGCGCTCTGGCCGTCGGGGAACTGCAGAGGCAGCACGCCCATTCCGATCAGGTTGGAGCGGTGGATCCGCTCATAGGACTCGGCGATCACCGCGCGCACACCGAGCAGCGCGGTGCCCTTGGCGGCCCAGTCGCGTGAGGAGCCGGAGCCGTACTCCTTACCGGCCAGCACGACCAGCGGGATCCCGGCGTCGGCGTAGTGCACCGACGCCTCATAGACGGTGGTGACGGGGGCGTCGTCGCGGGTGAAGTCGCGGGTGAAGCCGCCCTCGGTTCCTTCGGCCAACTGGTTACGTAACCGGATGTTGGCGAAGGTGCCCCGGATCATGACTTCGTGGTTGCCGCGGCGTGAGCCGTAGGAGTTGAAGTCGCGACGTTGCACGCCGTGCTCGGCCAGATACTCACCAGCGGGGGAGTCGGCCTTGATGGAGCTGGCCGGGCTGATGTGATCGGTGGTCACCGAGTCGCCCAGCTTCAACAGCACCCGGGCGTCGTTGATGTCGGTCACCGGATCCGGCTCCGGACCCATCCCCTCGAAGTAGGGCGGTTTGCGCACATACGTCGATTCGGCGTCCCACTCGAAGGTGTCACCGTCCGGGGTGGACAACCCCTGCCACTTCTCATCACCGGTGAACACATCGGTGTATCCGCGGCTGAACATCTCGGCACGCACGCAATCGTCGACGATCGCATTGATCTCGTCGGTACTGGGCCAGATATCGCGGAGGTAGACCGGCTGCCCGTCGCTGCCGGTGCCCAGCGGTTCGCGCAGCAGGTCAACATGCAGCGTTCCGACCAGGGCGTAGGCGACGACCAACGGCGGAGAGGCGAGGAAGTTCATCCGGCACTCGGGGTGGATCCGGCCCTCGAAGTTGCGATTGCCCGACAGCACCGAGCAGACGGTCAGGTCCCCCTCGGTGATCGCTGCGCTGACCTCGGGGATCAGCGGACCGGAGTTCCCGATGCAGGTCGTGCAGCCGTAGCCGACCAGGTTGAACCCGAGCTTGTCGAGATACGGGGTGAGTCCGGAGCGGTTGTAGTAGTCGGTGACCACACGTGATCCTGGGGCAAGGGTGGTCTTCACCCACGGCTTGCGGGTGAGCCCCTTCTCCACCGCCTTCTTGGCCAGCAGCGCGGCGCCGATCATCACCGACGGGTTGGACGTGTTCGTGCAGGAGGTGATCGCCGCGACCACCACATGGCCGTTGTCGATCGTGGCCGGCGCACCGTCCAGGCTGATCTCTATCGGTTGGCTCGGCCAGTCGTGCAGATCGCCGCAGCCGCAGGGGGAGCTCGGCTGATCACCGGGACGGTTGTAATCGATCGCGATCGGGTCACTGGCCGGAAACGATTCGCCGGACGCCTCGTCGAGACCTAGGCCGACTGCCTCGGCCTGCGATCGGCCGGCCAGCAGTGCCGATACCGCGTGCGGCGCGATGCGCAGCGGGATCCGGTCCTGCGGGCGTTTGGGTCCCGCGATGGACGGCTCCACGCTGCCCAGGTCGAGCTCGAGGGTCTGCGAGTACGTCGGTTCATGGTCCGCGTCGTGCCACAGGCCCTGTTCCTTGGCGTACGCCTCGACGAGCCGGATCCGATCCTCGCTCCGGCCGGTGAGCCGCAAGTAGTCAAGGGTGACGTCATCGATCGGGAAGATCGCACAGGTCGAGCCGTACTCGGGGCTCATGTTGCCGATCGTCGCCCGGTTGGCGAGGGGCACGTTCGCCACCCCAGGCCCGTAGAAGTCGACGAACTTGCCCACCACTCCGGTGCGGCGAAGCAGCTCGGCCACCGTGAGCACCATGTCGGTGGCGGTCGTACCGGCCGGCAGCTCACCGGTGAGTTTCAACCCGAGGACCTGGGGCACGAGCATGCTCATCGGCTGGCCCAGCATCGCCGCCTCGGCCTCGATACCGCCGACCCCCCAACCCAACACGCCGAGACCGTTGACCATCGGGGTGTGCGAGTCGGTGCCGACCAGGGTGTCGGGGTAGGCCAACGGTCCGTCCGGGCCGTCCCGCGTGAACACGACCCGGGACAGGTACTCCAGGTTGATCTGGTGACAGATGCCGGTGTCCGGGGGCACGACGCTGAAGTCGGCGAAGGCCCGCTGAGCCCAGCGCAGAAGTTGGTAGCGCTCGGCGTTGCGTTCGAACTCCAGATCGGAGTTGACGCGGAACGCGTCGGTGCGGGCGAAGACGTCGGCGATCACGGAGTGGTCGATGACCAGCTCGGTCGGGACCAGCGGGTTGATCCGTCGGGTGTCGCCGCCCAAGGTCGTGATCGCGTCCCGCATGGCGACCAGGTCGACGACACACGGCACCCCGGTGAAGTCCTGCATCAACACGCGGGCCGGTGTAAACGCGATCTCCCCGCCGTGGTCGGCGTCTGGCTGCCAATTCACCAGGGCGCTGACCTGCTCCGCGGTGACGAGCCGACCGTCCTCGTTGCGTAGGAGGTTCTCCAGCAGGATCTTCAGGCTGTACGGCAACCGATCCGACCCGTCGACGCGATCGAGCCGGAAGATCCGGTAGTCGGTGCCGTCGACGGTGAGCTGATCGCGAGTCGCAAAACTGTCTGAGGTCATCAGAAGCCTCCTGTGGGCCACATGCGCTTATACACGAACCTAGCGAGGCCACGCTGCTTCGGCAGGGAATGTGATCATCGAGTCTCGCTAGCAAGACGTGAATACGCGTCCCGTCGGATCCGGCACGATGGCGGTATGACGCAGCAACCCCGGCCGCGCGATCCAGGGCACGCACGAGACGGAAACGCGTTGATCTTGTCGCTACGGGCGCGCACCGCGCTGCCCTTCCTGGCGATCGGCGGCGTATGTGTGATCGCCGGGGGCTTGCTGGCCGCGGTGACCGCCCACGCACCATCACAGAAGGCCACGTGGGCTGCCGCCTATCTGGTTCTGGTGGCCGGTGTCGCACAGATCCTGCTCGGTGCAGGGCAGGCCTGGTTGGCCGAGCAGCGGCCTTCGCCCCGGTGGTTCCTCGGTGAGCTCACCGCCTGGAATCTCGGTAATGCGGCGGTGATGGTCGGCGCCGTCGCCATGGTGACGCCGGTGACCGATGTCGGCGGCGTTCTGCTGGTCGTCGCGCTGGTGCTCCTGCTGATGGCCGTGCGCGGGTCCCGCCGTCGGGGATGGCTGCTCGCGCTGTACCGCGTGCTGATCGCCATCGTGCTGGTGAGCATCCCGATCGGCCTGGTGCTCGCCGAGGTCAGAGCGGCGTGACGACGGTCGTGGGTGGTGGCGCCCTGGCCACCGGCGGGCGTCGGGTTGGCAACGTCCGTTGATCAGGTCGCCAGCACCGATCCGAGTACGACGAGCGCGAGGCTGAGCACCCCGATCCCCGCGCGCAGTACGGCCGCGCCCCTCGCGCCACGCTGTACCTGTTCAGCCGCGTCCTTGTCGTCAGGGGCGGCGAGCGTGGCGGCGCGCAGTCGGGTCATCCGTCGTGCCTGCAGGACACCGAACGCCAGGGTCGCGAGCAGCGCCGCCGCGACCACCACCGCGGCAGTGAGCGTCCCGTCCCAGGAATGGTCACGCAGCAAGCCGGCGCCAGTTCCGAAGGCAACCAGGAGCGCCGGGGCTCCGAGTCGCAGATAGCTGCGTCCCAGGGCTCGGAAGAACGCGACCCGCTGTCCCGGTTCGAGCGCCCGGGTCGCGACGCGCGCGACGACGGCGACGGCAACGTATCCGCCGACCCAGATGCTGCTGGAAACGCTGAAAACAATGAGCAGGATCGTCTGCGTGGTGTCGGTCATTGCGCCTCCTAGCGGGTTTCGGATCGATTCGCAGTGATAAGCACGCAGCACTGCCCCGCGGTCGGCTCCAGGCGAGCGCTGAGCTGGTCGGCGCAGTCGAGACCGTCGATCACACCGGTGAGTAGGTCAAGGTTCATCCGGCACACGAGCTCCGGGTGACGCTCGACAAGCGTGTGGAAGGGGCAGTTCGCGAGCACGATGTCACGACCCTGCGGCCGTGGCCGGTACCCGTTCTCGGCCAGTCCGCGTAGGAGCGCGGTGCGTGCCGAGGCGCGTCCCTGGGAGGCCGCGGCCGCTCGCCCCATCTGGTGGCCGGCGTCGCGGGCAACGTCGCCCAGCGCCTGGTCGGCCTGGCCGGGCTCGGCTGACGTCCGGACGAGCGCATCGGCCAGCAGACTGCTGGCCAGGTCGTACCGGCGGGGCGGAAGCGACAGGTCCAACTCGCGCGACGAGCACCCGTAAAGCTTCGCGGTACGCCCGGCACCGGGTCCGGTCCGGCCCGATGTGCGCTCGTACCGAGCCTCGAGCAGGCCGGCGTCCAGGAGCTTGTCGAGGTGGAATGCCGCAACGGATCGCTGGATGTCGAGTCCGGTCGCCGCGTCGTCTCGTGTGACCCAACCCCGTTCGACAACCAACTCGTAGGCCTGCCGACTCAGTGGGTGCTGCAGGGCAGCGATGGCGCCGACCTGATCATCGAATGCTGCACGTTCCATGCCTGCATTCTAAGACAAGAAACCCTTGACGCAACAGTAACGGTGGTGGTTCTATCGAGTGACAGACACTTCTTTAGAAGGATAAGCCGATGACCGCAATCGCGACTCCGCTCGTCGCTCCGACGAGAGGCATCGACACCGCCGCCGGTGAGCGGGCCGTGGCCGACCTGCTCCTTGCACTGGGTCAGAACCTCGACGATCCGCAGCTGCGGGACACGCCGCGACGAGTGGCCAACGCGTACGCGGAGTTGCTCACGGCACGTACGTTCACGCCGACCTCGTTCCCCAACGACGAGGGCTACGACGAGATGGTGCTGTCTCGCGACATCCCGTTCAACTCGCTGTGCCAACACCACCTCCTCCCGTTCAAGGGGGTGGCGCACGTCGGGTACCTGCCCGGCGATCGCATCCTCGGCCTGTCGAAGCTCGCGCGTGTGGTGGAGATGTTCGCGGCGCGACTGCAGGTCCAGGAGCGGCTGACCAAGCAGATCGCCGACTGGCTGCAGGCCGAACTGAACCCACGAGCGGTCGGGGTCGTCGTGGAGGCCGAGCACCTGTGTATGTCCATCCGAGGGGTGCGAGCCCGCGGCTCGAACACCGTGACGTCGGCGCTACTCGGCCGGTTGCGCGAAGACCCACGTTCGCGGCAGGAGTTCTTTCGCCTCATCGAACTCAATCGATGACGCGGTCCGGAGTATCTAGGAGGAGCTATGAACAGGAAATTCTCGGTGCGTCCGACGCTGACCATCAAGGGGCGCGCGTTCCACGGACTGCGTGGTTGGGCGGGAAAGCCGCTGCATCCGCCGCTCACCGACGTGCCCATCGGCCTATACATGCTGGCCGGCGTATTGGACGTCGCGTCCTTCGTCGGTGGCACCGACCATGCCTGGGCGCGTGAGTTCTGGCATGCCGGGACCTACGCGTTCGTCGGTGGCGTCGCGGTGTCGGTGCTGGCCGCCATCACCGGCTTCTGGGACGCGTGGAAGTCCTCCGAGGCAGGTACGCAGGCTCGCCGCACCATCAACACGCACGCCACGATCATGGTGATCGTCACCGTCGTAGCCATCATCGATCTGGTGTGGCGGCTGGTCGCCTACGACACGCACGACGCCACACCGGGCGGGATCATGGTGCTGTCGGTCATCGCCGCGGTACTGGTGGCCTTCGGCGCGACCTTCGGCGGAACGCTGGTCTTCGACTACGGTTTCAACGTCGAGACCGCGGGCGACCACCCTGCCTGGCACAAGTCCGAGCAGGACGTCATGCACGGCCAGCACCCCGCTGGATCCTCGGATTAGTCCGGAGAAAACGATGACGACGGCGTTCGTCCTCTCTGGTGGTGGCAGCCT
>JBDTFN010000127.1:0-6481 GCA_039937915.1 Jatrophihabitans sp.
ATGCGGCTACCGGCGACCGAGGGATTGACCGCGAGCGTCACCTTAGAACTCCGATCCGCTGGACAGCCGGGCAACGGGGAGCCCGGCGGCAACGATGTCGCCGTCATGGCGCAGCCATTCGGTGAGAATCCCGGCGCCCGGCGCGAGGATTGCGTGCTCGTCGCGGTTCGTGCGCACTGTGCCGAGCCGGGTGCCGCGCGCGACATGGCCGCCTTCGTCCAAGGAGTCGGCGCGGGTGAACACACCCTTGGCCGGGGTGACCACCACTCGGAAGTCCGGGGTGTGCTCGCCCTGGCCGTGCTGCGGTCGACTGGCCACCAGGGAGTGTCCCCGTTCGAGATCGGCCGGGGTCTTCACCGCGTGCAGTTCGACGCCGGGAAGTTCGCGCTTGGCGATCGAGGTCAGGACGCCGGCCGGCGCGAGTTCGATGACAGCAGTCACGCCGAGGTCGACACACGAACGCATGCACAGGTCCCAGCGCACCGGCAGGGTGACCTGTCGGACCAGACGGGCGATCAGGTCGGACCCGGAGGTGACCGCAGACCCGTCGGCGTTGGACAGCAGGATCGGACGCGGATCGACGATCGGGAGACCGGCGGCGTAGCTGCCCAAGGCCTGCGCGGCGGGAGACATGTAATGGGTGTGGAAGGCGCCCGCGACCGAGAGGGAGCGTACCGCCCGGGCGCCGCCGGGAGGTGCCGCGGCGAGCTTCGCAAGGCTGTCGAGGTCGCCGGCGGCGACGATCTGGCCGGCGCCGTTGCGGTTGGCGGCGGTGAGGCCGAGCGATTCGATTCCCGCGACGACCTCGTCGGCGTCGCCACCGAGCACCGCAGACATTCCGGTCGGGGTCATTGCGCAGGCCGCGGCCATCTCCGCCCCCCGTCGCCCAGCGAAGGCGACCGCGTCGCGTGGGCGCAGGGCACCGGACACCGCGGCAGCGGTGAGTTCGCCGACGCTGTGTCCGGCGACGACGCGCTCGCCGGCGTCCTCCAGACCCAGGTACTGCGCCGAGATGACACCGAGCGCGACGAGCAGCGGTTGGGTGACGGCGGTGTTCTTGATCTCGTCGGCGTCCGCGGTTGTGCCCAGCCGGAACAGGTCCAGGCCGGTGGCCTCGGAAAACTCCGAAACGAGGGCCGCGACGCCGTCGAGTTCGAGCCACGGGGACAACATCCCGGGTGACTGTGCACCTTGGCCAGGTGCGAAGACGGCGATCATGTCGTTAAGCATGACCCAGACAGGGCATTGTGCGCGACCGTGACACGCACAGCGTTGGCCCATGCAATTTGTAGGAACCCGCTAGTCCGTACCCACCGGTAGGGATCAGTTTCCGCGTGTCGTTGTCGTTAACTCACTGTCTCCAGCCGACCCAGGACCAGTGCGATCCGCAGGGTCAGGGCACCGCGCGCGTCGTTAGGCGATTCCCCACATACTTCGGCCACCCGACGCAGCCGGTATCGCACCGTGTTCGCATGGACGAAGAGCGCTCGGGCCGTTGCCTCCAACGCGCCGCCCGCGTCGAGAAACGCAGCCACTGTTTCGGCGAGCGCGCCCCCCGCCGCGAGGAGCGGCGTGTAGACCTCGGTGACGAGTTTGTCGCGGGCGTCGACGTCCCCTGCGAGCGCGCGCTCGGGCAGCAGCGCGTCGGCGTGCACGGGACGAGGAGCCCCGGGCCAGGCAGGCACGACGCGTAGCCCGCTGAGCGCGGCCTGCGTTGCGCCGACGGCACCGGCCACGTCCGCGGCCAGCGGACCGATTACCACCGGACCGTCGCCGAAGGCGGACAGCAATTGGGTCGCCACAACGTCCGGTTCGTCGCTGCCACCGATCACGATCACCAGACGATCGGCGTGCACACCGGCCATGAGGTCGGCGCCGAGCCGTTTGGTGCGCGAGTGGGCGGCGGCAAGTGCGGCCTCGGGTGGGCCGGCCGGTGCCGATCCGACCATCGCGAAGATGGGGCCGGACTCCCGCCACCCCAAGGCAGCCAGCTGGCTGGGCAACGGGTCTCCGACGACGGAACCGCTGACCAGGTTGTCGATGACGAGCGCCTCGAGCCGTCGGTCCCAGGAACCACGGTTCTCCGCCGCCGTCGCGTACACGCGGGCGGCGGCGAAGGCGATCTCCCGGCTGAAGCGCAGTAGTTCCTCACGGACCACGTCGACGTCGTCCGGGCCGGCCAAAACGGGTAGTTGCTCCTCGGCGACGGCGATCGACTGCCGGACCAACTCGACGGTCTGCTGAAGGTTCACCGAGCGGGCCATCGCCTTGGGCGCAGTCGCGAAGACCTCGCCGGTCATGCTCAGGACGTCGTCGGGGGTGCGCAGCCACTCGACGAAGGACTGCAGACCGGCCTGGGCCACGAGGGTCACCCAGGAACGCTGGTCGGACGGGAGATCGCGGAACCAGGGCAGTTGTTCGTCCATCCGGGCCACGCTCTGAGTCGCGAGCCGACCGGTGGCCTGTTCGATGGCCCGGATCGATTCGTCCCGGATGCCCGGCCGCTTCGTCACCGGCTTGTCCTTGCTCATCGCCCTACCTTCGCACGTCCCGATACCGTGGAGGGCGTGGTGACAGGGCGGGATCCGGTGCTCGATCTGCGACAGATCGCGTTCCTGCTCGAGCGCGCGCACGAGCCGACGTACCGGGTCAAGGCTTTCCGCACCGCCGCAGCAGTGGCTCACGAACTGTCGACCGAGGAACGTGCCGAGCGGGCCGAGAAGGGGACGCTGCAGGAGCTGAACGGCATCGGCAAGGTGACCGCACTGTGCATCACCGAGTCGCTGCGTGGCGAGATTCCGGTGTACCTGCGCCGGCTGGAGGCCACCGAGGACCAACCGCTGGACGAGGCCACCGCCGCTCTTCGCGCGGCGCTGCGCGGTGACTGTCACGCCCACTCGGACTGGTCTGACGGCGGTTCGCCCATCGAGGAGATGGCCGACACGGCTCGTCGACTCGGGCACGAGTACCTCGTACTCACCGATCATTCGCCGCGGTTGACGATCGCCAATGGGCTGTCTGCGGACCGGCTGGAACGCCAGCTAGACCTCGTCGCGGAACTGAACGAGCAGTACGACGACGGTTTCCGCATCCTCACCGGCATCGAGGTCGACATCCTCGATGACGGGGCGCTGGATCAGAAGCCAGCGCTGTTGGCCCGCCTCGATCTCGTGGTGGCCAGCGTCCACTCGAAGCTGAAGATGCCGTCGGAGCAGATGACGCCACGCATGGTGGCGGCCGTGTCGAACCCGCATACCGACGTGCTGGGCCACTGCACCGGACGGCTGGTGACCGGGGGGCGGGGGAAACGTCCTGAGTCGGTGTTCGAGGCCGAGATCGTCTTCGCAGCGTGCGCTCAGTTCGGGGTCGCCGTCGAGATCAATTCCCGTCCCGAACGACTCGATCCGCCCAAACGGCTGCTGCGCCTGGCCGTCGAGGCCGGCTGTCTGACCTCGATCGACACCGACGCGCACGCGCCGGGTCAGCTGGACTGGCAGGCCAACGGGTGTGAGCGGGCCGCACGCTGCGGCGTCGACGTCCACACGATCGTCAACACCTGGACCCGCGAACAGCTGCTGGCCTGGACCGCTGACCACGCGGTGCGGCCATCAGCGACAACGATCAGCCCGACGGTCCGATCATGAGCGATGTCTGGCCCGGCCGGTCCTCGGGACCCGGGATCGAGTCCAAGCACCGGTTCTCGGCCGGCCCGTACTACGACCCGGCCAACATGTCCCTCGGGCCGATCATCGGCTTCGACGAGCACACCGTCGAACCAGGCGCCGGATTCGACTGGCACGCCCACCGCGGCGTGCACATCCTGAGCTGGGTGCTTGAGGGTGAACTGCAGCACGAGGACGAGGACGGCTCGCTGCTCTTCGTCCCGCCCGGAATGCTTCTCGTTCAGTCGACCGGGGACGGCATCCGACACCGCGAGACGAACGCTCTGGACGACACGATCCTGCGGTTTCTGCAGATCACGGTCCTGCGCGACGGTCCGACCGGCGTCCGCCTGCAACGCCCACCGATCATGGTTGCCGGGGTGTTCGTCACCACGGGTTCTCGCGCGGTGGGCGACGGCCGGGGGACGCTCGTCCACGACCTCGGCAACGGGAAGCGACTCATGCTCGAGTTCGATTCGCCATCGGGTTCTACTGTTCAGGGATGACTGTTTCTAGGACACAACTCGGCGGCCTGACCGTCTCCGCCCAGGGCCTGGGCTGCATGGGAATGAGCGAGTTCTACGGCAGGACGGACTGGGACGAGTCGGTCGCGGTGATCCACCGTGCGATCGAGCTGGGCGTGACCTTCATCGACACGGCGGACATCTACGGTGCCGGCCACAACGAGGTGCTCGTCGGTCGAGCCATCCACGACCGGCGCGACGCCGTCCAACTGGCTTCGAAGTTCGGCATCGATCGCTCGGGTGGCGATCAGGATCGTCGGCTCCGCGGCAGCGCCGCGTTCGTGAAACGGGCCTGCGACTCCTCGCTGCTGCGGCTCGGAGTCGAGTACATCGATCTGTACTACGCGCACCGGCCGCCACAGGACGTCGAGATCGAGGAGACGGTAGGGGCGATGGCCGATCTCGTGCAGGCCGGCAAGGTGCGTCACCTCGGGCTGTCCGAGGTGGACGAGTCGCTGCTGCGCCGAGCGCACGCCGTCCACCCCATCGCGGCGGTGCAGAGCGAGTACTCGCTCTGGACTCGGGACCCGGAGCAGGCCGTCGTCGACGCGATGCGTGAACTCGGGGTCGGCCTGGTGCCGTACTCGCCGCTCGGTCGCGGGTTCCTGACCGGTGCCCTGGACCGATCGAGCCTGGATGACAAGGACTTCCGCGGCCGCAACCCGCGCATCGCCGGCGAGGCCGGGGACGCGAACCAGGCCATCGCCGACGCGGTCGGTGCGGTTGCGAAGCGCAAGGGGGTGACGGCGGCGCAGGTCGCGCTGGCCTGGGTACACGGTCAGGCGGAACGACTCGGAATCGCCGTTGTGCCTATCCCGGGCACGAAGCGCATGACGTGGCTGGAGCAGAACGTCGGCGCGCTGGACGTCACGCTCGACGAGTCCGATCTCGCCGAGCTCGACCCGCTCGGTGATCAGGTCGTCGGCGCGCGGTACTGACGGCTGTCGGGCCTACTCGGATCCTGCGCTGCCGGCGGCGACGGTGATCGCGTTGATCTTGCTGACGGTCACGAGTCGCCCCCCACCGTGCCCACGCCCGCCGCTGTGATGGACGACAGTTGGTACTTCTCGAAGGCGTCGCGGGCGAGCTCGGGCTTGACATCCCCGCTGCGCGCGAGTTGCTGAAGGGTGGCCACCACGATGGATTCGGCGTCGATGTGGAAGTACCGGCGTGCTGCTCCACGGGTGTCGGAGAACCCGAACCCATCGGTCCCGAGGGAGACGTAGTCGTTGGGCACCCACCGCGCGATCTGGTCGGGTACCGCGCGCATGTAGTCCGACACCGCGATCACCGGTCCGGTCGTGTCGGCCAGCGTCGACGTCACGAACGGCACCCGGTCGCCGGCGGACTCGAAGTCCATCAGGGCCGACTGCTCACACTCCACGGCGTCGCGACGCAGTTCGTTCCAGGAGGTCACCGACCAGACATCGGCGTCGACCCCCCACTCGTCGCCGAGCCGCTTCTGCGCGTCGAGCGCCCACGGCATCGCCACTCCGGACGCGAGCAACTGCGCGCGCGGCCGACCCGTACCGGTCGGCCCCGGGGAGAAGCGGTACATGCCCTTGAGCAGGGCATCGACGTCCAGATCCTCGGGCTCGGCCGGCTGGAGCACCGGCTCGTTGTAGATCGTCAGGTAATAGAAGATGTCGTGCTCGCTGACCGTCGCCGAGCGATACGCGCCGACACCGTACATGCGGGTGAGCCCGGCCCGGACGATGTGCGCGATCTCGTACGCCCACGCCGGGTCGTAGGCGACGCACGCCGGGTTGGCCGACGCGAGCAGCGGCGACTGACCGTCGGCGTGCTGCATCCCCTCCCCGGTGAGGGTTGTGCGACCCGCGGTCGCGCCGAGCACGAACCCGCGCCCCATCTGGTCAGCGAGCTGCCAGAACTGATCGCCGGTGCGCTGGAAGCCGAACATCGAGTAGAAGATGTAGAAGGGAATCATCGGCGTGGCGTGCGTGGCGTAGGACGTGCTGGCCGCGATGAACGAAGCCAGCGAACCGGCCTCGCTGATCCCCTCGTGCAGGATCTGACCCGTCGTCGATTCCTTATAGGACAGCAGCATCTCGCGGTCCACGGCGTCATACTGCTGGCCGTGCGGTGAATAGATCTTCGCGGTCGGGAAGATTGCGTCCAGGCCGAAGGTGCGAGCCTCGTCGGGGATGATCGGGACGAAGCGCGAGCCGATCTCCTTGTCCTTGATCAGGTCCTTGAACAGCCGGACCGTGGCCATCGTCGTGGCCACCATCTGCTTGCCCGACCCACCTCGGAACTCGGAATAGACCTTGTCGC
>JBDTFN010000128.1:0-6148 GCA_039937915.1 Jatrophihabitans sp.
CCTCGCCACACAACGCCTCCACCATGTTGCCCATGACGGCGCTCTCGGCGATCTTGTTCTTGCGGACGTAGTGGAACATCTCCGGGCCGGTGTCGGTGTCCGACGTGGTCGGTGACTCCAGTACCTGCGTGTCACTCATACCGACATTCTGCCCCAGGCGTACCTCGCTGGGTGCGGTGGCGCGGTCAGCCGTCGATCGTGCGGTCCTCGCCCGAGGTGAGCGCGCGTTCGCCGCCCATACCGGGGCGATAGGACGGCGCAGGTGCACGCTTCTTGGCCGGCCCGTCATTGGCGATGATCACTGCGCACCACGGCAGGACGATGCCGCCCACGATGAAGGTCGCCATCAGATACGGAGAGACGCGGTAGGTGAGGGCGGCGAGGATTACGCACACGATGCGCAACGACATCATGATCGCGTACTTCTTGCGGCGCCGGTCGTACTCGTCGTCGTTGCTCTCCGGTGCGGAGGTGATGAGTTGTGCCTCGTCCCCCCGGTCGCGACCCATGAACTCATCGTTACACCGCTACGTCGGAAATGCTTGTCCTGGGCACAAATAGGTTCCGCCTCACGTCGAGCCCGCTACCGGATGGGCCACGATGCTCAGATGGACAGCGTCATCGAACCCCTGCTCGGCCCCGCCGACCTCGCCCGACTGCGCACCGCCCTGGACGATTTCACCGTCGATGCGGTGAGCCAGACGCTCGGACCGGTGGGCGACGCAGCGCTGGGTCGGGGTGATCGCGCTGGGGTAGCCCGACAACTCGACACGGCCGTCGATGCTCGTCTCGCCGCCCTGCTGCGGCTGTTCCTGCTCGGTGCGGAGGTCGAGGAGAAGGACGCGCGGCGTGCGCTGCACCCACTCGACCTGGCGGCGGCGGACGCGGCCGGGCTGGTCGGTGTGTCGGCCGGCGCCTGCCGCGCGCTCCTGGACGTCCGGCCATATGCCGAGGCCTCCGACAGCGGACCCGGCTGGTGGGTGGTATCAGACTTCGGTTCTGACGTCCGAACCGGAAAGCTGGCGGCTGACCACGTGCTCGGGATCGGGGCCGCGGCCCTCACCCTGGCGCAGGCGACACCACGTGACCAGGTCCGGCACGCGCTCGACGTCGGAACCGGGTGCGGCGTCCAGGCTCTGCACCTGGGTCAGCACGCCGCCCGGGTGACCGCCACCGACATCAGCAGGCGGGCACTGCGGCTGGCTGCCACCACCGCGGCCCTGAGCGATCAGAGCTGGGATCTACGAGCGGGCTCATTACTAGCTCCGGTCGACGGCGAACTGTTCGACCTGGTCGTGGCCAACCCGCCGTTCGTCGTCTCGCCCGGGGCCGCCGAGCACGAATACCGCGACAGCGGCCTGCCCGGTGATGAGGTGTGCCGACGGCTGGTTTCCGGACTGCCCGGCATACTCGCTGCGGGCGGAACTGCTCAGTTGCTGGCCAACTGGATCATCCCGGCCGACGGAGATTGGCAGGAACGGGTCTCGGGGTGGCTGACCGGGTCCGGTTGCGACGCGTGGGTCTGGCAGCGGGAAATCGCTGACCCCAGCGAATACGTCGCGATGTGGCTGCGCGACGCCGGGCTGCACCCCCATGCGCCGGGATGGAATCGACGCTACGACGACTGGCTGGACTGGTTCGCCGCTCACGGGGTCGCGGGAGTCGGTATGGGCATGGTGACGCTGTGGCGTCGCCCGGACGGGGACCCTCCCTCCCCCGTGCTGGTGCTCGAGGATGTCCGACAGGCGGTCCAGCAACCGGTTGGTCAGCATCTACCGGACTGGGTCGCCCGCCAGCGCTGGCTCGCTGCGCGGTCGGACGCGCAGCTGCTCGCCGAATCGCTGTCGGTGGCCCCGGACGTCGTGCGTACCCGACAGGACCTGCTCGGCGACGACGGATGGACCACCGCCCGGGCGACCCTTCGCCAGTCGCACGGCATGCGCTGGGAGGTCGAGGTGGACGACGCTGTCGCGGCGTTCGTCGCTGCGTGCGGTGCCTCCGCCCCGACCCACCTGATCGTCGACGTCCTGGCCGCGTCCCTGGACGCCGACCGCACGTCGGTCGCCGCGGGCCTCGGCCCGGTCGTGCGGGATCTCGTGGCTCGAGGCTTCCTCCTCCCGCCTGAGTCCACGTGCCGCGTGACGGCGTGAGGGCACTGGTTCAGCGGGTCATCCGGGCCGAGGTCCGGGTCGATGACGTGACGGTGGGTGCGATCGGCACCGGGCTGCTGGTCCTGGTCGGGATCACCCATCACGACACCGAGAGCAGCGCAGTGACGCTGGCCGCCAAGATCTACCGTCTGCGCATTCTGCGCGGCGAACTCGCCGTGGCTGATGACCCCGACGCGGCCGTGCTCGCGGTCAGCCAGTTCACTCTGTACGGCGACGCGCGGAAAGGCCGCCGACCGACCTGGGCCGCCGCGGCACCGGGCCCGGTCGCCGAGCCGCTGTTCGATGCATTCGTCGCCTCGCTGAGGGCGAACGGATCGCGCGTGGAAACCGGTGTATTCGGGGCCGATATGCGGGTAGACCTCGTCAACGACGGGCCGGTCACCATTCTCGTCGAAGTCTGAGTCAGACCTGAGCATTGGCAGGACCAAAATCATCTATCGGGAACACCGGCCCCCGGTCAACGCGTTCATGACTGAGAAGGCGGACGTCAGGTCAGCACGGCGCGGATGAACGTATTCGGCCCCGCAGGCATCGATGCCCGTACACAGTCCTAGTCCCAAGGTGGTCGGTTCATCGTGGCAACGCCCCGTAGCGCAACCCCTCGTACCGCACCCCACGGCAAAGGTGGCTCAGGGTCGCGAACGTCCGGCGACTCGAGCGTCACCGCGCGTGCGCATCGCAGCACCCGCACGACTGCGGCGATCACCGAAGACGCCAGCGCGGAATTCACCACCGAGACCGCCGCGGACGCACCGAAGACCGCGACGCGCCGAGCGCCGCGCGCCTCCGCTGCGAAGCGTGCCGTTGCCGTGGCGAAGCCCATCGTCGCCGACGCGGTGTCCGCGACCGGGAGCGAGGAGATCGAGGCCACGCCGGCGGTGCGCCCCAGCTTGGACCTCGACGAGGTCGCAGCGTCGGCCGACCTGGTGCGCGTCTACCTCAACGAGATCGGCAAGGTCGCCCTGCTGACGGCCCTGGACGAGGTTGAGCTCGCCAAGCGCATCGAGGCCGGCCTCTACGCCAGCCAGCTGTTGACCCAGCCCAACAGCTTCACGCCGGCGCGCAGGCGCGATCTGCGAGCGGTCATGATCGACGGCGAGCGGGCCAAGGATCATCTGCTGCGCGCGAACTTGCGTCTGGTCGTCTCGTTGGCCAAGCGCTACACCGGGCACGGCATGCCGTTCCTCGACCTCATCCAGGAGGGCAACCTGGGCCTGATCCGCGCGGTCGAGAAGTTCGACTACGCGAAAGGGTTCAAGTTCTCCACCTACGCCACCTGGTGGATCCGCCAGGCGATCAGTCGCGCGATGGCCGATCAGTCGCGCACGATCCGCTTGCCCGTCCATCTTGTTGAGCAGGTCAACAAGCTGCAGCGGATCCGTCGCGAGATGAGTCAGCAACTGGGGCGCGAGGCCAGCCACGACGAGCTCGCCCACGAACTAGACATCACCGCGGACCGGGTACGAGAACTGATCGATTTGTCACGGGACCTCGTGAGCCTCGACCAGACCGTGGGCGCCGATGATGACGCTTCCCTCGGCGACTTCATCGCCGATGAACGCGCCACCTCGGCCGCAGAGACCGTCGTCGAGGGAGGGATGATGCGTGCTCACCTGCAGGACGTGCTCAACTCCCTGGACACCCGCGAGTCAGCTGTGGTGCGTATGCGTTACGGCCTCGACGGTGGCCAGCCACGAACTCTCGACGAGATCGGCCGTGCGTTCAAGCTGTCCCGCGAGCGCATCCGTCAGATCGAGCGCGAAACGATGGCCAAGCTGCGTCACCCGTCCCGCTCGCAGGTGCTGCGCGACTATCTTGACTGAGCCGTACCTCGGCTGAGCCGTACCCTGTCGCTGGCAGCACATATTGCACCGGCATCGCACCTGTCTGCTGGTAGGTACCCACAGCAGAGAGGGTCGGGAGGGCTGATGAGCCACCACAGCGAGTTGATCGACACCACCGAGATGTATTTGCGGACGGTGTTCGAGCTCGAGGAGGAGGGCGTCGTGCCGCTGCGCGCACGCATCGCCGAGCGGCTCGGCCAGAGCGGCCCCACCGTGAGCCAGACGGTCGCCCGGATGGAGCGCGACGGCCTACTGAACGTGGCCGACGATCGGCGCCTGGAACTCACCGACCTGGGTCGTCGGGAAGCTACGTCGGTGATGCGAAAACATCGCCTGGCCGAACGTCTGCTGGTCGACATCATCGGCTTGGACTGGGAGGACGTGCACATCGAGGCGTGCCGCTGGGAGCACGTGATGAGCGATGCCGTCGAGCGCCGCATCGTGGCGCTGCTGACGAAGCCACTGGTGTGCCCCCACGGCAACCCCATCCCGGGCCTGGATCAACTCGGTCTGCCGTTCGCCACGAGCGACAACGGCCTCGCGCTCGTCACCCTCACCGACGCCGCCACCGCCGAGCGTCAGGTCCAGGTGGACCGGATCAGTGAACTGCTGCAGCCCGACACCCAACTGCTGCACCGTCTCACCGAAGCGGGCATGCGTCCCGGCCACGAGGTCACCATCGCGCCGGACGGCAAGGACGTGGCGGTATGGGTCAGCGACGGCCCACGGTCCTCCTTCGCGCGCAACGTCACCGACCACGTCTTCGTCCGGCTCACCTGACCCGTGCGACCCCGCTTCGACGGTCGTGTTCGCGCGACCCGCTCGAGCGCAGCGACGACCCTCACGCCGAGCGCGGCATTCGTAACCGCGGCAACCGGCGCGGGTCGATCCCATTGGACAAAGCGGCGAGCAGCAGGTCCGCCGCACTGTAGGACGGGTCGCTGAGCACTGCTCGTTCCGCCGCGATCCCGGCGAGCGCACCATCGCCGGCCCGCCACGTCGTCCAGCCGAACAAGAACAGCGCAGGCGCATCGTAGGGCGCGGGTAGCCGGCGGGCCAGAACCCGCCAGAGTGGACGACCGTCCAGCCGACCGCTGTCGACGGCCATCCATATCGCGTCCCGGATCCCGATCTCGCCGAGGGCGACTCCGAACCGGGCGACGTCGGCATCCTCGGGCTCCGCCCACTCCGGCCCCGTGGCCGCGCGCGCCGCCGCGAAGATCGCGCGCTTGACCGAGCGGGACCTTCGGATGCTCTGCGCCGAGAGCACGGCAGCCACCGCCTCGTTCTCGGCCACCCCGACCAGTGCGCCCACTCTTTCCCGATCCGCGTGCGGCGCCGGAGCCAGCAGGTCGGCCAGCGCCTCACGGTCGGGCAACGCGACCACGCCGGCGTAGGTGGCCGCGACCGCGAACGCACTCGGCGACGCGGGAATCTGTCGCCCCTCGCCCGGGCAGCACCCGTCGTCTGCACAGAGGTAGGACCACCACCGGCCCCGCGAGACGAACAGCGCGTCGAGCAGCCCGCAACCCGAGAGCTCGGCCCGCTCGACAAGGTGACTGAACAGCCCCGACCACGGTAGCTGCCCACTGATGTCATCGTCATCGTCATCGTCATCGTCATCGTCATCGTCATAGACGGCGGCGATGACGTCGGTCGCGCCGCCGTTGACGATCGAGCGGAAAGTGCCGGCCAGCAGTCCGCGCTCGGCCGAGTCGACCAGGTCGAGGCGGGCGGTCACCACCAAACGACCCTCGCACAACCCGATCAGCACGAGGCTGCAGTGGGGGTGGAAGCCGAGCAGGTACGGGACCGCCTGGACCAGCTCACCGGGGCCGGAGATGCGCTGTGCGTAGCCAGCGGCTCCGGGCACACAACGGGTGGTCATGGAGTCGTGGGCGGAGGGGTCTGTAGTCATGAGCGAAGCCTGCGCCCGCGGTGCACACTGCGTCGCGGCTTCGCGTCGGCTGTGGACGGCCAGGTCAGCTGTGGACGACGATCCCGCCACGTGTCATGGCCCCGTGGTACCGGACTATCCGATGATCAGTGCAGGGTCCCGTCGCGCCAGCGGCGTGCCGCGGCGGCAAGGGCGCTGGCGACCTTGTCGTTGCGTACGGCCCACTCGGCGTCCTC
>JBDTFN010000129.1:0-4422 GCA_039937915.1 Jatrophihabitans sp.
CCGAATACGCCCGGGCGGTCGGCCGGTTCATGATCTCCAGCTATCTCACCGTCCCCGCGTACGCCGCCTTCCACGAGTGGGTCGGCCGGGGCGAGAAGCTCAAGCCGATGCAGGACGCATGGGACGCCGGCGATCGCAAGGGCGCCGGTGCGCTGATCCCCGACGACGTCCTGGACGACCTGGTGCTGCACGGCAGCCCGGAGTCGTGCCGGGAGCAGGTGCAGGCCTACGCCGACGCCGGTGTGAAGACCCCGATGATGGGTCTGGTCCCGACGCCGGACGGTCCGCCGACGATCGATCTGCTGCGGCGACTCGGAGCGGGTGCCTGATGCAGATCAAGAATGCGGTTGTCGTCGTCACCGGCGGGGCAAGCGGCATCGGCGCCGCCATGGCGAGGCGCTTTGCCACCGATGGGGCACGGCGGGTCGTCGTGGTGGACCGGGATCTGGCCGGAGCACAGTCCGTCGCGCAGGAGATCGACGGCGTCGCCGAACGGGTTGACGTCACCGACGCTGCTGCGATCAACGAATTGGTGGAGCGCACGCTGGCTCGGGACGGGCAGATCGACCTCTTCTGTTCGAACGCCGGCATCGCCACCGGCGTCGGACTCGAGGACCCCGATGACCTGTGGCACACCGCGTTCGAGGTGAACCTGATGTCGCACGTGTACGCCGCGCGCGCCGTCCTGCCCTCGATGCTCGAACGCGGTTCGGGCCACCTGCTGCAGACCGCCTCCGCCGCCGGATTGCTGACCTCGCCCGGGGACGCGCCGTACGCGGTCACCAAACACGGCGCGGTCGCGCTCGCGGAGTGGCTGGCGCTCACCTACGGCGGACGCGGCATCGGGGTGAGCGTGCTGTGCCCGATGGGGGTGTCCACGCCGTTGCTCATGGACCCTCTCGCGGCTGGGGACCCGGGAGCGCAGGCGGTGGCCGCCTCCGGCGAGATCGTGTCGGCCGACTATGTCGCCGATGTGGTCGCGCAGGGACTGGCGAAAGACACCTTCCTGCTCCTGCCCCACCCGAAGGTCGGTACGTTCTGGTCTCAGAAAGCAACCGATCCCGGCCGGTGGTTGGCCGGGATGCGCCGTTTGATCGACACTCAAGAAGGAGATCGCTAATGCCCGGAGTCAAGGATCGCGTTGCACTGGTCACCGGAGGTGCCCAGGGCATCGGAGCGGCCATCGCCGCACGGCTGGCCGCTGACGGCGCCAAGGTCGGCGTACTCGACCTGCAGCAAGACGCCGCCCAGGCGACGGCCGATGAGATCACGAAGGCCGGCGGTACGGCCATCGCGCTCGGGGCCGACGTGTCCAAGCGGGAGCAGGTCCAGGCGGCGGTGGACGCACTGGTCGGCGAGTTCGGCGGGTTGCAGATCCTGGTCAACAACGCCGGTGTCCTGCGCGACAACCTGCTGTTCAAGATGAGCGACGACGACTGGTCGTTGGTCATGGACGTGCACCTGCGCGGTGCCTTCCTCTGCAGCCAGATCGCCCAGAAGCACATGGTCGAGGCCAAGTACGGCCGCATTGTGAGCATGTCCTCGACCTCGGCCCGCGGCAACCGTGGCCAGGCGAACTACTCAACGGCCAAGGCCGGCCTGCAGGGCCTGACCAAGACCCTGGCCATCGAGCTCGGGCCGTTCGGGGTGACCGCCAATGCGATCGCCCCCGGGTTCATCGAGACGGCGATGACGAAGGCAACGGCGGAGCGCATCGGCATCACCATCGAGGACATGCGCGACGGGGCGGCCAAGACCCTGCCGGTACGTCGGGGTGGACTCCCGGCGGACATCGCGAACACCGTGGCGTTCTTCGCCGGCGAGGAAGCCGGCTACGTCACCGGACAGGTCATCTACGTCGACGGCGGCAGCGGACTGCACTGAGCTGTCGCGGTCCGGTTACGCCGCCGCGCTGAAGGTGGGGTAATACGCCTTCGAGTGGCCGTCGGCGGTCGGGTGGTAGGAGATCCCGAAGTCGAGGAAGTTCACCGAATGCAGCCACCGGTTGCTATCGCAAATCTCGTGCCCGGAGAAGGCGGGGCGCACGTCGGCGAATTTCGCGCCTGCCCGACTCGCGGCCGAGGAGAGCACCGAGGCCAGCACGTCAGTCGCTTCGTTGATCTTGGCGCGCTTGGTCTTGCTCAACCCGAAGCAACTCTTGGCCAGGTCGTAGAAGTGCGGGTAGTTCAGCACGACGAGGCGGGCGCTCGGAGCGCGCGATGTGATGTGACCGAAGAGCGTCACCAGCTTGGTCGACAGGGAGGCGCGGGCGTCGGCCTCCGCGGCGTTGATCTCGCTCACGCAGGTCGAGTCGCTGCCCAGGTTGCAGTCCTTCATGATGCCGGCGAAGTTCTCGTCGTTGCCGCCGATGGTGATGCTGACCAGGGTGGTGGAGCTGGACAGCGCCGACAGCTGGTTGTTCTCCACGTCCGCCGTCGTGGCTCCCGAACAGGCCACGGACCGGTAGGACGAGGGGGAGTGCGTGTTCGCCCACAGTTGGCTGTACGCGTTCGTGCTCCGGTCGCAGGCGCCGCTACTGGCGATGTAGTTCCCGGCCCCCACACCGGAGGAATAGGAGTCGCCGAGAGCGACATAGTTCACGGCCGCCGCCGCGGCGGGGGACGCGAGGGCGACCACCAGGCCCGCGATCGCTATCAGTTCGGCCAGGACGAGACGCACACGACGCATGGAAGCCTCCGGATGATCCGATTCGTGATCTTTGTTTTCACTGTTATATCGCTGAGAGCCACCAGTGACCAGTGGTCGCTACTGTCCGGTTCTGGCCAGATCGGTGCCCCGGGCGGGTCTACCGATGGCGATCGGCAACGGCGGTCCACTGGGAGATCAGTGGTCTGAGGTCCGGCCCTCGGCCCGCAAGTACGCTGGCGCCATGTTCGACACACTGTCCGACCGCCTGTCCGGGGTTCTTACGAACCTGCGCGGCAAGGGCCGCCTGTCCGACGCCGACATCGACGCGACCGCGCGCGAGATCCGGATCGCGCTCCTCGAGGCCGACGTCGCGCTGCCGGTCGTCCGTGCGTTCGTCACGCGTATCAAGGATCGTGCGCGTGGCGAGGAGGTGTCCAAGGCACTCAACCCCGCCCAGCAGGTCATCAAGATCGTCAATGAGGAACTGATCGGGATCCTCGGTGGTGAAACCCGCCGTCTCGTCTACGCCAAGGCGCCACCGACGGTGATCATGCTTGCGGGTCTGCAGGGCGCCGGTAAGACGACGCTGGCCGGCAAACTGGCCCGTTGGTTGCGTGAGCAGGGGCACACCCCGCTGCTCGTGGCCTGCGACCTGCAGCGTCCGAACGCGGTCAACCAGTTGCAGATCGTCGGCGAGCGGGCCGGCGTCGCGACCTACGCCCCGCAACCCGGCAATGGCGTCGGGGACCCGGTGCAGGTTGCCCGTGACTCGATCGACTTCGCCCGCCGAGCCCAGTACGACATGGTCGTGGTGGACACTGCCGGTCGGCTCGGGATCGACACCGAGATGATGCAGCAGGCCGCCGACATCCGCGCGGCCGTGGACCCGCAGGAGGTCCTGTTCGTCGTCGACGCAATGGTCGGTCAGGATGCGGTGAACACCGCGCAGGCCTTCGCCGAAGGCGTCGGGTTCACCGGCGTCGTGCTGACCAAACTCGACGGTGACGCCCGCGGTGGCGCTGCGCTGTCGGTGCGGGAGATCACCGGCCAGCCGATCATGTTCGCCTCCAACGGCGAGAAGCTCGAGGACTTCGACGTCTTCCATCCCGACCGGATGGCGTCCCGGATCCTCGGCATGGGCGACATGCTCACCCTGATCGAGACGGCCGAGAAGCATTTCGATCAGGACGAGGCCGAGAAGATGGCCGCCAAGCTGGCGGCCGGCAACCAGTTCACCCTCGAGGACTTTCTCGACCAGCTTCAGGCGATCCGGAAGATGGGCCCGATCGGCAACCTGCTCGGGATGATGCCGGGCATGGGTCAGATGAAGGACGCCATGGCCCAGATCGACGACAAGGACCTCGATCGGACGGCCGCCATCATCCGTGGCATGACCCCGCTCGAACGGGAGAACCCGAAGATCATCAACGGTTCGCGCCGACTGCGCATCGCCAACGGCTCAGGGGTGAAGGTCAGCGACGTCAACCAGCTCGTCGACCGTTTCTTCGAGGCTCGCAAGATGATGGGGCAGATGAGCGGGATGATCCCCGGTATGCGCAAACGGAGCGCGACGAAGTCGTCCAAGAACAACCGCAAGACCAAGAAGGGCAAGAACAGCCAGGCCAAGGGCCGCAGCCAGACCCAGCAGCCCCGCATGCCCGCTGGACTTCCCGGCGGCCTGCCGCCGGGCTTCGGCGATCAGCTCCCGCCCGGACTTCCGCCGGGCATGCAGATGCCCGATCTGTCCAAGCTCAAGCTGCCCAAGCAGTAGCG
>JBDTFN010000130.1:0-6308 GCA_039937915.1 Jatrophihabitans sp.
CAGTACCGACGCCAACTTGAAGGTCTTGTTCATCAGTCCGGCCCGCCCTTGGTCTGGCCCAGGACGTTGAGTGACGTGCGACCTTCCGGACTCCAGGACTGCACAGCGTGCGGGCCGGGTGGTCCGCTACCCCCCATGCCAGGACCACCCTCGGTGTCCAGGCTGCAGAACAACTGCTCGTGCTGGCCCATCAGCGCGCCGGCATCCTCGGCGTGGGCCTTCGGGATCACGTACCGGTCGTCGTACTTCGCGATCGCCAGCAGCCGGTACAGGTCCTCCAGTTCGTCCAGGTCGGCGTCCACGGTCGCGGTGAGCTTCTCGTTCGGGACGAGGCCGAGCTGCCCGGCCCGCTGAATCGCGCGCACGACGGCGAGTTTGCGCAGCACCAACTGGACGGTCTCGGTCTTGCCGGCGGTGAACAGGTTCGCCAGGTACTCGATCGGAATGCGTAAAGATTCGATGGTGGCGAACACCTGATCGGGGTCCGCATCGTCATAGCCGGCGGCATGCACGACGTCCGACACCGGCGACAACGGTGGGATGTACCAGACCATCGGCAGGGTTCGGTACTCCGGATGCAGAGGGAGCGCGACCCGGTGCCGGACGGCCAACTCGTAGACCGGCGAGCGCCTGGCGGCGTCCATCCAGTCCTGCGGGATGCCCTGCTCGGCGGCCGCGGCCCGGACCTCGGGGTCCGCGGGGTCGAGGAAGACCGACATCTGAGCCTCGTAGAGATCCTGCTCGTTCGGCGTGGTGGCAGCCTCGAGGACCTTGTCGGCGTCGTAGAGGATCAACCCGAGGTACCGCAACCGCCCGACGCAGGTCTCCGAGCAGATCGTCGGCTGGCCGGCCTCGATGCGCGGGAAGCAGAACGTGCACTTCTCCGCCTTGCCGGTTCGGTGATTGAAGTACACCTTCTTGTACGGGCAGCCGGACACGCACATCCGCCAGCCGCGGCAGCGGTCCTGGTCGACCAGGACGATGCCGTCCTCCTCGCGCTTGTAGATGGCTCCGGAGGGGCAGGACGCGACGCAAGATGGGTTCAGACAGTGTTCGCAGATGCGCGGCAGGTAGAACATGAACACCTGCTCGAACTCCATCTTGACCTTCTCCTGCATGGAAGCCAGGTTGGGGTCGGCCATCGCGAGTTCGGGCGCGCCGGCGAGGTCGTCGTCGAAGTTGCTGCCCCACTCGACCTTCATGCCCTTGCCGGTGAGGGCGGAGATCGAGTGCGCACTCGGGTTCCGGGTACCCAGGGGTGCCTGGATCAGCGTCTGGTAGTCGTAGGTCCACGGGTCGCCGTAGTCGTCGATGCTCGGCAGGTCCGGGTTGTAGAAGATGGTGAGTAGCTTGCGCAGCCGTCCGCCGGCCCTGAGTTCGAGCCGGCCCTTCTTGTCCAACGTCCAGCCGCCGTGCCACTGCTCCTGGTCCTCGTACCGCTTCGGGTAGCCGATGCCGGGTTTTGTTTCGACGTTGTTGAAGTACACGTACTCGGTGCCGGGCCGGTTCGTCCACACCTGCTTGCACGTCACCGAGCACGTGTGGCAACCGATGCACTTGTCGAGGTTCATCACCATCGACATCTGCGCCATGACCCTCATGAGAACTCGACCTTCTGTGCACGGCGACGGATGACGGTGATCTCGTCGCGCTGGTTCCCGGTCGGCCCGTAGTAGTTGAAGCCGTAGGACAGTTGCGCGTACCCGCCGATGAGGTGCGTCGGCTTGACCACCAGGCGGGTCAGCGAGTTGTCACCACCGCCGTGCCAACCCGACACCTCCGACTTCGGGGTCATCAGGTGTCGGTCCTTCGCGTGGTACATGTACACCGTTCCTTCCGGCATCCGATGGGTCACCACCGCTCGACAGGCGACCACGCCGTTGCGGTTGAAGGCCTCGATCCAGTCGTTGTCGCCGACGCCGATCTTGTTGGCGTCGAGCGGGCTCATCCAGATCACCGGACCGCCACGGAACAGTCGGAGCATGTGCAGGTTGTCCTGGTACTCCGAATGGATCGACCACTTCGAGTGCGGCGTCAGATATCGCACGGTGATCTCGGGTCGCCCGTCCTCCTGCAGGCCCTGTTCGCCGAAGTGCCGGACGTAGTCCAGCGGCGGACGGTAGGTGGGCAGTCCCTCGCCGTACTCGGCCATCCAGTCGTGATCGAGGAAGAACTGCATCCGTCCGGTCAGGGTGTGCCAGGGTTTCTTGCGTTCGACGTTGACCACGAAGGGCGAGTAGCGGCGCCCGCCCGTCTCGCTGCCGGACCACTCCGGGGAGGTGATCACGGCACGTGGCTGGATCTGGGTGTCGGCGAAGCTGATGCGCTCACCCGAGCGTTCCTCGGCCAGGTCCGCCAGGCGCACGCCGGTGCGCTCCTCCAGATCTCGCCAGCCCAGCACCGCGACCTCTCCGTTGGTGGTGCCGGACAGGGCGAGGATCGCCTCGGCCATGTGGATGTCGCGGGTGAGCTTCGGCCGGCCGTCGGCGACGCCGCCACGCACGACGCCGTTCGTGCGTTTGAGCAGTTCGACAGCTCGGGTGGGTTTCCACTGCACACCCTTGACGCCGGTACCGAGCGTCTCCACGAGTGGGCCCAGAGCGGCCATCTTCTCGCTGACCGCGGTGTAGTCGCGCTCGACGGTGATCAGCCGCGGCATCGTCACACCGGGGACCGGGTCGCATTCCCCGTGTTTCCAGTCCTGCACCACACCGCCAGGCTGCGCGAGTTCATCAGCGGTGTCGTGGAGCAGCGGTGCCGCGATGACGTCGGTGCGGGTGCCGAGATGGGTCGCGGCGAGTCGGGAGAACTGCTCGCCGATGGTCTTGAAGACGTCGAAGTCGGTACGGGTCTCCCACGGTGGCGCGATGGCCGGGTTGAACGAGTGGACGAACGGGTGCATGTCGGTGGTCGAGATGTCGTGCTTCTCGTACCATGTCGCCGCGGGAAGGACGATGTCGGAATAGCTGCACGTGCTGGTCATCCGGAAGTCGACGGTGGTGACCAGATCCAGCTTCGCCCGGGGCGCATCCTCGTGCCAGACGACCTCCTCGGGACGCAGGCGTTCGGGGGATTCGTCGGCGCGGACGGCGTCCTCGACGCCGATCAGGTGCCGCATGAAGTACTCCATGCCCTTTCCGGAGGAGCCGAGCAGGTTGGCGCGCCATACCGTCATCACCCGTGGGAAGTTCGCCGGGTTGTCCGGGTCCTCGGCGGCGCTGTGCAGCCGATCGGCCTTCAATTCTTCGACGATGTAGTCCTCGACACTCTTGCCGGCGGCCGTGGCCTCGTCGGCGAGGTCGAGTGGGTTGCGGTCGAATGCCGGGTGTGAGGGCGTCCAGCCCATCCGGGATGCCTTCGCGATCGTGTCGGCGAAGGCCTGACCACGAAACAGCCCGCGGCCGAGTGGACTGGCCAACTCATCGGCGCCGAAGCTCTCGTAGCGCCACTGGTCACTGTGCAGGTAGAAGAACGACGTACCGGTCATGTGCCGGGTGGGTCGCTGCCAGTCCAACCCGAAGGCAACCTGCTGGAACCCGGTCAGTGGGCGAACCTTCTCCTGGCCCACGTAGTGGGCCCAGCCGCCCCCGTTCACGCCCTGGCAGCCGCACAGCATCGTCAGGGTGAAGAACGTGCGATAGATCTGGTCGGAGTGGAACCAGTGGTTCGTACCCGCGCCCATCGCGATCATCGAACGGCCCTTGGACAGCTCGGCGTTGCGGGCGAACTCTCGGGCCACGCGGGTCACCGCCTGGGCCGGCACGGAGGTGATCACTTCCTGCCACGCCGGCGTATAGGGCTGCTGTGCGTCGTCGTAGCTGCTCGGCCACTCGCCGGGCAGGCCCTCGCGCGGCACGGCGTACTGCGCCATCAACAGGTCGAACACCGTGGTGACCAGCCGTCCGCCGATGCGTCGCACAGGTACACCTCGGCGGATCACACCGCCGCCCTCGGTCTCGCCGATGTCGAATCTCGGCAGGTCCACTGAGACGGCGTCCTCATGCCGGCCGTACAGGCTCAGCACCGGGTCGACATCGCCGAGTTCGAGGTTCCACTTGCCCTTTCCCGCCTCGGAGAAGTGGCTGGCCAGCGTGCCGTTGGGGAAGAACGGCTCGCCGGTCACGGAGTCGAGCAGGACGGTCTGGTGTGCGGCCTCGTCGGTGCCGCTGCCGAGGTCCTCGGCGGTCAGGAAGCGGTCCGGCACCCAGGCGTCGTCGTGTTCGCGCAAGGTCACCAGGAACGGCAGATCGGTGTAGGACTTGACGTAGTCGGTGAAGTACGGCACCTGCCGATCCCGGAAGAACTCGCTCAGGATTACGTGCCCCATCGCCATCGCCAGCGCGCCATCGGTACCTGGGTTGCACGGCAGCCAGTCGTCGGCAAATTTGGTGTGATCGGAGTAATCGGGGCTGACCACCACGACCTTCTGTCCGCGGTAGCGGGCCTCGGTCATGAAGTGGGCGTCCGGCGTACGTGTGATCGGCAGGTTGGTGCCCCAGATCATCAGGTAGGTCGAGTTCCACCAGTCACCGGATTCCGGTACGTCGGTCTGGTCGCCGAACACTTGCGGGGAGGCGATCGGCATGTCGGCGTACCAGTCGTAGAAGGACAGGATGGTGCCGCCGATCATCGACAGGAACCGGGTGCCGGCGGAGTAGGAGACCTGCGACATCGCCGGAATGGGGGAGAAGCCCACGACGCGGTCGGGCCCGTAGGTCTTGACCGTGTGCACGTGGGCGGTTGCGATCAGTTCGCTGACCTCGGGCCACGTGGCACGGACGAACCCGCCCATGCCGCGGGCACTCTTGTACGCCGCAGTCCGTTGCGGATCGCCAGTGATCTCGGCCCAGGCCAGCACCGGGTCCGCCAGACGGGTACGGGCTTCGCGCCACATCTGCAACAGCGGGCCGCGCACGTAGGGGTAGCGCACGCGGGACGGGGAGTAGGTGTACCAGGAGAAGGACGCTCCGCGCGGACAGCCGCGGGGTTCGTACTCGGGGCTGTCCGGGCCGACCGAGGGGTAATCGGTCTGCTGGGTTTCCCAGGTGATGATCCCGTCCTTGACGTAGATCTTCCACGAGCACGACCCGGTGCAGTTCACCCCGTGCGTGGAGCGGACCTCCTTGTCGTGACGCCAGCGCTCACGATAGAACTCCTCGGCGCCTCTGCCGTCGATGCGATGCAACTCCCGGTGGTCCGCGGAGGGCGTGCCGGGCAGGAAGAACTGCGCCTTGCGCAGCAGCGACTCGACCGGCTCACCGCCGGGCAGCAGCGGCGCGAGCCGTTCGGTAGAACCGTGCTCAGCGATCGGTGGGGACGACCGGCCATCGTCCTGCTTACGTGACGATCGAGTCCGCGCCATACCAGCACCTCGCCTTCACTTGCCTGCGAGACCGTTCTACTACTCGGCGGCGTAGAAAACACCTCCTTGGTCGACAAACAGAGAATCCGATCGTGTTGAAACACTCAGACGGTGGGCTTTTCACGAACGGTATTGTAAAAATAATTGAGGACGTCACCGGTCATCTGCGCAGAAGGAGAACCAGCAATGTCACTGGACAGCACGGTAGGTTCCACCGCCCTCGAGGGCTTGTCGCCGACACCGCACGACGGGGCGACGTCGGACAGTCCCAACAGCGTGGTCATCGACGCGATCCGCGCTCACCACGCGCAGCTCGCCGAGCAACTACACGATCACACCGACGCCGTTGTCGCAGCGGCCCGCCGTGGCGAGTTCGGACCGGAACGGACGGCCCTGCACGACTGGTATCGCAGCGAGCTGATCCCGCACGCGATGGCCGAGGAGCAGTCGCTCTACAGCCCGGCAGCGGAGTTGGACCCCACCGCGCTGCTGGTCCGCGGGATGGTGGCCGAGCATCGATCTCTGGTGAGCTTGATCGCTGACCTGGCACTGGCGTCCGACCCGGTCGACGTCGCGGCCACCGCGGTAGCGGCGCGCGCCGTCTTCGACATACATCTGAGCAAGGAGAACGACCTGCTGCTGCCGGCGCTCGATCAGGCCGGATTGGACCTGCACAAGATTCTGGACGGTATGCACGAGATCCTCGGCCACGAGGACACCAGCGCCGAAGCCGACGGCTGCGGGTGCGGCTGCGGCTGTGGTTGCGGCGACGCCGGCGAGTCCGCCCCGGGACCGGTATCCCTGTCGATCGGGCTAGCACAGCCCGTCGGGACCGGTACGGCGCGATAGGCCGCCCGCTATGGCGATGCGGGTACGTCGGGAAGCGCTTGGTGCGTGGCGACAGCGAGCCGATTCCACACATTGATGGTGGCGATGGCCATGAGCA
>JBDTFN010000131.1:0-6136 GCA_039937915.1 Jatrophihabitans sp.
ACGTCGATCGTGCTACTCGCCGCCTGCTGGTTGATGGCCGCTCCCTGGACCCGCAACTGCTGGGAGGTCGACTCGATCAGGTTCGACGTGGTCGTGTTCAACGCCGAGATCTGGTCGAGAACGAGCTTCTGCCGCGCGAGCGCCTGCGAGACGATGACCGCCGTGCGCAGGGCCGAGATGGTTGTCGTCTGCGCGCGATCGACGCCCTTGATGAGCTCGAGGTTGTTCTTACGGACCAGGTCGAGGGCCATGTAACCCTGAACCGAGACAGCCATCTGGGTCATGATGTCCTGACGCCGCTGCCGGATCGCGAACAATGCGTCGGTCTTCAAGGTCCCGGCCGATTCAGTGTCACCAGCGGCTTCGAGCTCGGCAATCTTCTGGGTTATGGCCTCGTCGAGCGCGCCGGCGAGCTGGTTGTACTCGCTCAGCTTGCCCATCGTCGTCCACATGTTGGCCTTCTCGGTCTCGATCGCCGCGTTGTCCTTGCGGAGATCGTCCTGGCCTGCTTCCAACGCCTTGATGATCGCGTTGAGCTGCGTCTGCGCGGACTCGTACTTCTGGAAGTACTTCTGGATCTTGTCGCCGCCAGGAAGCCACTTCAGGATCTTCTTGACCCCGGTGAGGTCGGCGCGGTTGGGGTCCAGGTCGGTCACGGTCGTACGCAACTCGTTCAGCGTGGTCGCCACCCGAGTCTGCGCGTCTCCACCGCCGCCACCCTTGCTCGCCTTCACCGCGGCGGCCGGCCGGTCGAGCATCCGGTTGGAGACGTTGGCCGAGGCGCGCAGTTCCTTGTCGCCCATCGACGCGATCGAATCCACCTTCTGCGAGAAGGCGGGGGTCCGATAGTCCATGGTCGCCAGCTCGGTGGCGAAGGCCTGCGCCCGGTTCTGCAGCTCGGTCTTCTTCTCCTCCGGGACAGGGACCGCGCCTGCGACCTGCTCCTCCTTCACCAACTGGACGGGAGCGGGCGGGGCCAGCACCAGCCCGCCCGCGGGCGGGGCGGCAGCGGCCGTCGCTGCGGTCGGTGTGGCGGACGAACCCAGGTCGAGCTCGGACATCTGGCGACTCCTAGTCCTTGGCGTGGCGTCTTCTCCGTGCGGCGTGCGAAATTGCACTGCTGAGGTTCCAGGCTAGTCCGCACCGGCGGACCAGTGCGTTACTTACGCCCCGGTGTCCAGTTCATTCCCCAGCCGTAGGTCTCGTCCAGTAGACGCTGCGCACCGTTTAGGTAGTTGACCTCACGCTGAACGGTCAGCCCGCCACCGGTGTTGATCAGTTGGGCCACCGCGCAGATCCGCGCACCGTCACGCGGGTCGTCGAGCAGCACCTCGATCGGCTGGGCGCCGACCGGGAAGATGGTGAGAACCCCGCGCGCGGCGGCCCAGTTCGCGGCGCCTTCATAGATGAGCGCGAAGACCAGGACGCGTTTGATCTGCGCGAGGCCGTCGAGGTTGATGAACATGTTCTCGCCCGTGCTCACCGCGCCGGAGCGGTCGTCGCCGTCGAGCCAGACCAGATCCTGGTTGCCGGTCCGCGGCCGAGCCCGGAACGAGTTGCCCAGCGCCTGAACGACACCCTTGGTCCCGTCGGCGAACTCGTACAGGCACCCCAGGTCGAGATCGAGCGCCGTGTTCTTGCGGAACAACCCCTTCGCCGGGGGGAGCGCGGCCCAGTTCAGGTTGATCCGCATGATCCCGGTCTGGCCGCCATGCTTGCTCAGCGAGACCGCGGGGGCGGATTTGGTCAGGGTCACCTTGCTCAGCGAGACCGGTGCGCCAGCGGGTGCGCCCTGCGGAGGCCCCCAACCGCCGGCCTGTGCGGGCGGCGCGGCGGGCGGCGGAGCGGCCGGGCGCTTGTTGTAGTCGATTCCCATGATTTCCTCTCTTGTCGGGCGTCGGACGGGCTCTTGTCGGGCGTCGGGTGGGCGAGACCGATCAAACCTCGACCGGCTCCGAAACGGGTGGCTCCGCGTCCTCGCGCTTGTTGCGCAGCACTGAGGACAGCAGGGCCAGACCGATGAAGGCGACCCCGATCAAACCGGTCACAACCTCGGGCACCTCGTACTCGATGGTGACCAGCAGGATCACCGAAAGTGCGCCGATCGCCCACAGAGCACCGTGCTCGAGATAGACGTACTCGCTCAGCGTGCCCTTCCTGACCAGGAATACGGTGAGGGAACGAATGAACATGGCACCGATACCAAGACCGATCGCGATGATGATCGGATCTGACGTGATCGCGAACGCGCCCACCACCCCGTCGAAGCTGAACGACGCGTCGAGGACCTCGAGGTAGAGAAACAAGAAAAACGCGGCCTTGCCGACGACGTGCCTGGTCTTGTTCCGTTCCAGCTTGGCGCCGAATTCGTCCTCGTCGCCGCCCTCGTCGTCCTCGTCGTCGTCCTCGTCGAAGAAATCTCCGAGCGCGCTCACCAGGAGGTAGGTGACCAGTCCGAGCACGCCGGCAATGAGCACCGTCCCCGATTTATCGCCCACCTGAGTGTCTGCGTGCACGCCGACGGTCTTGGCGGCCACCGCAAGGGCGACGAGCGCGATGACGACCGAGAGCTGATCGAGCTTGCCGATCCGGGCTAGGGGCCGTTCGATGAAGCTCAACCAGGTGATCTCGCGCTCCTCGAACACGAAATCGAGGAAGATCATGAGCAGGAACATCCCGCCAAAGGCCGCAATGGCCGGGTGCGCCTGCTTGAGCAGGAACGCGTAGGTCCCACTCTGATCGACGCCGCCGCCCTTGAGCGCGAGCCGGATCGCCTCGACCGGGTTGAGGCTGGCGGTCACGCCGACGATCAGCAGCGGGAACACCAGGCGCATGCCGAACACCGCTATGGCGACACCGAGGGTCAGGAACAACTTCTGCCAGAACGGATTGAAGCGAACGAGCACCGTGGCGTTGACGACCGCGTTGTCGAAGGACAGCGAGACCTCCAGCACCGCGAGGATCGCCGCCAGGGCAAGACCGGTCGTGCCCGCGTAGACGTAGCCGAGCACAAGCCCGACGACGGCGACGGCGATGGACAGGCCGAAAGTGCGGAGCAACACTCAGGCTCCCGTTTCTCTCAGAGGTGGGCTGATCAGACGTTGACGCCGAAGTCCTTCGCGATGCCGTGCAGGCCGGTGCTGTAGCCCTGTCCGACGGCCCGGAACTTCCACTCGTTGCCGTTGCGGTACAGCTCGCCGAAGATCATCGCGGTCTCGCTGGACGCGTCTTCGGTGAGGTCATAACGGGTGATCTCGTTGTTGTCAGCCTGGTTGACGACGCGGATGAAGGCGTTGCGCACCTGGCCGAAGGACTGCTGACGCTGCTCGGCCTCATAGATCGAGACGGCCACGACGATCTTGTCCACCTCCGCGGGCACGCCGGCCAGGTTGACCTTGATGGCCTCGTCGTCGCCTTCGCCCTCGCCGGTCAGGTTGTCACCGGTGTGCTCGACCGAGCCGTCGGGTGAGGTGAGGTTGTTGAAGAAGATGAAATGCGAGTCGGACAAGATCTTGCCCGACGTCCCAACCATCAGGGCGGAGGCGTCGAGGTCGAAATCGGCTCCACTGGTCGTGCGGGCATCCCAGCCGAGGCCGACGAGAACAGCGGTGAGCCCGGGAGCCTCCTTGCTCAGCGAGACATTGCCGCCCTTGCTCAGACTGACGCTCATGGGTATTCCTCCCGTGTCGATGACGTGCGGTTGTGTGGGTGCATTAACTCTAGGTGTTGGGTGCGACGACCGAGGTCGTCGCACCGGCGACACGATTGGGTCGATGTCGCTCCCTGGCTCAGACGTTCACGCCGTAGTCGCGCGCAATGCCGCTCAACCCGGCGCTGTAGCCCTGTCCGACCGCCCGGAACTTCCACTCCGCACCGCTGCGGTACATCTCGCCGAACACCATCGCCGTCTCCGTCGATGCGTCCTCGGACAGGTCGTAGCGAGCGAGCTCTGCATTGTCCGCGGAGTTCACGACACGGATGAAGGCGTTGCGCACCTGACCGAAGGTCTGTCCCGCGCTTCCGTTGTCATAGATCGACACCGGGAAGACGATCTTGTCGGCGTCGGCCGGTAGTGCCGCCAGGTTGACGACGACCTGCTCGTCGTCCCCGCCGCCCTCACCGGTCAGGTTGTCCCCGGTGTGCGTCACCGCGCCATCGGGCGAGCTCAGGTTGTTGAAGAAGATGAAGTGCTTGTCGGAGACAACCTTGCCCTCGGCGTTGCAGACGATGGCGCTCGCGTCCAGGTCGAAAGCCTTTCCGTCGGTGGTGCGCGCGTCCCACCCGAGACCGACGACGACCGACGTGAGGCCCGGAGCGGCCTTGGTGAGCGAGATGTTGCCGCCCTTGGTGAGACTTACGGCCACGGAAAACTCCTGACTGAACGAGCGAGGATGAAGGCTCCGACCCTATCCGGCCGGCCCGCACGCGTCCTGGGTAGAAGTCCCCGGGCCGCGTCGGGCCACCTCAACCCAGGCGGATCAGCGTCAACCCTGGCGGATCAGCGCGAAGTAGTACTGCTTCGCGCCGGGGTCGTAGGCCCACCCGACCTCGATCGACTTCATGTCGCTGAGCAACTTGCCGTACTGCAAGATCTTTTGCACCGCTGCTGCAGGATCGGGCGAGGGCACTTGTGTTTCGGCCCACCCGCCGTTGCATCCATTGCCGTTGTTGAACGCACACTGTTTCGCGTTCTCCGACACCGATCCGGGTACGGCCTTCTTGCCGTTCTGGACGCGGTAGGCATTGATCGCGTCGACCACACCGAGGTCCCCGTCGAGCGCGCACTTCTTCGTGTCCGGGCAGGTCTTCGACCCGCGCGGTGGCGTCGAGGGAGAACTGCTCGAGGCCGTCCGACTGGCCGAGGTGGCGGTGGTGCCTGGCGAGGCGGTCGACGACCCCGAGCCCCCATCCACCGGCCGCGTCGGTCCGGCGAGATTGTCGACCCGAGTTCCGTTGCCGCCTGAGGTGTTGAAAAAGGTCACCATCAACCCGACGAACAAGGCAGCGACGAGCACGAGCATCCCGAGCAGCCATGCCGCCCGGCGGCGAATGTCCGACTCCTCGGCGGGCACATCGTCGCTCATGCGGTGGTCTCTCCTGATCGGTACGGCGGGCGCCGGCAGCACGCGCCCGGATGGACACGAAGCAAGTTTGACGACCATTATGTCCGGACTTGGGCTTGCTCGCTCGCACCGTCAGGTGCAGACGGCCATTCGGCGATTCGTCATCCCCTGCTACGACCCCCGTCGTCTGTACGATCTGGCCGGTAGAGTCGCGGGCGTGGACGACATTCGTGCACGGCATGTCCGGAACCGGTGGCCGGTTCAGACCCGCACGACGCTCGGCCTGTTCCCGACTCTGCTGAGCCGAACCGGCCCGGACGCTCCGCGGGTGATCTCGGCCCGCCATCTCGAACTCGTCGACTATTACGCATCGGTCCCGGCGTGGTCCGCTCGTGCTCTGCACGCCTGTTTGAGCCACCTGCGCACCAGTTCGGTGACCGAGGCCGCGCGGGTGCGTGTCATCGATGCCTGGCCCGAGTCCGTCGACGCGCTGTGCGTGGTCTATCGGCCGCCGCACGACGAGGACCGCGTGGTCGGGCTACGGCGCCGTCGACGCGACGCGCTCGAGCCCGGTGACTGGCGGATCGGCGACATCACCGCGTGGGGATACGACCTCGGTCGCGACCCGGACGGGGCACCGGTGGATGCACAGTGTTTCGGATGGAACATGGCCGACTTCGATGTCGGGGAACCACTGGGCTACGTCACCACCGTGTTGCGCTACGACCACGCCGATATCGGCTGGTGGGGCGATCTGGACGACACGCTTCCTACCTCACCCACGCTCTAGACCCAGCACGGTCAGTGTTGCGTCATCCGCAACACGTTGCGCCATGCGGGACAGTCGTGCCCGATTGCCACGCGTGTTCAGCGGGTGGCAAAATGCCGGCTTGATGGCGTTATAACAGGGAATGAGTACGTAACAGTGCGGTCACGGAACCGCACCACCGTCCACGTGATCATGAACCGGGTGCATCGTCTGTCTATAGTTTGGCGAGCTCCGGCAGGGAAGGTGGAACGATGTCAATCAACCGCTCAACCCAGGTGTCATGGCGGTAACGAAAGCGGTCACG
>JBDTFN010000132.1:0-11169 GCA_039937915.1 Jatrophihabitans sp.
CTCGGTCCTTCCACCGCGCGGGGCACCGGGTGATCCTGGTCGAGGCCGCGAAATATCGGCTGACCGGCCACCGGTTCTCTGCTGCGGTCGACCGGTTCTACACCGTGCCGCCGCCGCAGTCTGCCGAGTACGCCGCCGCGCTGCTCGAGATCGTGCAGCGTGAGGGCGTCGACGTCTACGTCCCGGTCTGCAGCCCGGCCGCCAGCTACTACGACGCGCTGGCCAAACCTTTACTCGAACCATATTGCGAGGTCATCCACTGCGATCCGGAGCTGATCGAGGTCCTCGACGACAAGGACCGCTTCTGCGCGCTGGCCGCCTCGCTCGGACTCGCCGTCCCTGACCACCACCGGATCACCGATCCCGCCCAGATCGCGGGATTCGACTTCGACGCCGGAACCCCGCCCTACATCCTCAAGAGCATCCCGTACGACCCGGTGAACCGTCTCGACCTGACCCCGCTGCCGCGAGGCAGCGCAACCGAGACGGCCACGTTCGCCGCGTCGAAGCCGATCTCTAACGCCACCCCCTGGATCATGCAGGCCTTCGTGGCGGGCACCGAGTACTGCACGCACAGCACGGTGCGGGCCGGCCGCGTCACGGTGCATCTGTGTTGTGAGTCCTCGGCCTTCCAGATCAATTACGCGATGGTCGAGCGCCCCGAGATCACCGAATGGGTCACCACCTTCGTCGGCGCGCTCGGTCTCACCGGTCAGGTGTCGTTCGACTTCATCCAGGCCGAGGACGGGCAGATCCTCGCCATCGAGTGCAACCCGCGTACGCACTCGGCGATCACCATGCTCTACGACCACCCGGACGTCGCCCGGGCCTACCTCGAGGACGACGCGCTCCTCGTGCAGCCAACTGAGACCAGCCGGCCGACCTATTGGATCTATCACGAGATCTGGCGCCTGCTGACGCAGCCGAGAACAGTCCGCAGTCGGCTGCGCACCATTGCGCGAGGCAAGGACGCGATCTTTGACTGGTCCGACCCGCTGCCGTTCCTGATGGTTCACCATCTTCAGATCCCGGCACTGTTGTGGGCGAACCTGTGTCAGCGCAAGGACTGGGTGAAGATCGACTTCAACATCGGCAAGCTCGTCGAAGCCGCGGGGGACTGAACCGTGGCGCTGCGGGTCCTGCACCTCGTCGGCTCGGCCGTCGACGACTTCTACTGCGAGTTGTCGCGCCTCTACGCCGCGGACTGCCTCGCAGCCACCACCGATCCGTCGCGCTACGAATTCCACGTCGCGTACGTGACGCCGGACCGGCGGTGGCGGTTTCCGGCCGACCTGAGCGCGGACGGTATCGCTGCGGCGCCGCCGCTATCGGCGGGGGAGGCGCTCGCGCACATCGAAACGCTGCGACCGGGCGTGATGGTGCCGCAGATGTTCTGCCGTCCGGGGATGACCGTGTACCGGGCGTTGTTCGACGTCCTTGGCGTGCCGTACCTAGGGAACACCCCAGACGTCATGGCCCTGACCGCGGACAAGGCGCGGGCCCGGGCCGTGGTGGCGGCCGCCGGAGTGGACGTTCCTGACGGTGAGGTGCTGGAGCGCGGGGAACACCCCACGATCGCGCCGCCGGCCGTGGTCAAGCCGGTGGACGCCGACAACTCCCTCGGCGTCACGCTGGTGCACGAACAGGCCGGGTACGACGCTGCACTGGATTCGGCGTTCGAGCACAGCGAACGGGCGTTGGTCGAGACGTTCGTCCCGCTGGGGCGAGAAGTACGGTGCGGGATCCTGGTCGAGGGCGGTCAACTGGTCTGCCTGCCCCTCGAGGAGTACGCGGTCGACGCGCGCGATACGCCGATTCGGTTGGCCGAGGACAAACTCCGACGCGACGACGCCGGTCGCCTGGGCCTGGTTGCGAAGTCCACCGACCGGGCGTGGCTCGTTTCGCGCGACGATCCACTAACCGACCGGGTGTGGGATGTCGCACGGCGCTGCCACGTCGCCCTGGGGGCTCGTCACTACAGCCTGTTCGACTTCCGGGTCGACCCGTCGGGCCGCCCCTGGTTCCTCGAGGCCGGGCTCTACAACTCTTTCGCTACTACGAGCGTGATCGCGATGATGTCCGCCGCCACCGGCCGTGCGCTGCCCGAACTGTTCGGGTCAATGGTCGAAACGGCTATGGGCGGCGTGCGCTGAGCGATATAGCTACCACGATGTGCCAAGCCGCTGCACCGATGGCGGGACGGCGATACCGTCGGCCAGATCGGGCGTGGGCTGCGGCGTACCGCAGGACAAGAGCAGGGGAACGACGCCGGCCCATGCGTCGTCGGCCACGTCCTCGGGCGGGTCGTCGGGCCAACCGTCGGACACCTTCAGCGACCACTCGTCCAACGGCAGACTGAGCACGAGGGTGGCGTCCAGTTCCTGACGCGTGGAGTGACGGATCTCCTGCGTCCTCCCGGGCAGCAGATGCTCGGTCACGATGTCCAGCGCGGCATCCTTGGACGCCGGCTCGGTGACGACCGAGCACTGCCCGAAGATCACCGCGCTGCGGTAGTGCATAGAGGATTCGAAAGCTGAGCGTGCGACGACGAAGCCGTCGAGCGCGGTGACCGCCAGGCAGGTAGCAGCGCCGTCGGCGAGCAGGCGCATCCAGCGCGAGCCGGTCGATCCGTGGGCCAGGACGCGATCACCGTCGCGAGCGATCGCAGTCGGGAGGACGACAGGATGACCGTCGGGGTGGATGAGTGCGAAATGACCCAGCACGGCCGAGTCCAGCAGCTCGTACAGAGCCGAGCGGTCGGTGCTGACCTTCTTGCGCGCTCGGGTGACCTGGGTGCGTTCGTTCATGCTGCCATCCTTGCCGACGGGCCGGCGCCGCTCAGGCCAGGACATCCTCGATGGCGACGGAGTCGTAACCGTGCGCTTCAGCGACGGGGGCGTTGGTGAGCATGCCCTCGTGGGTATTGAGTCCGAGTGCCAGCGGCCGGTCGGCGCGCAGGGCGTCCTTCCAGCCATGGTTGGCCAGTTCGACAGCGTAGGGCAGCGTGACGTTGGTCAACGCATAGGTCGACGTGTGCGGCACCGCGCCCGGCATGTTGGCTACGCAGTAGAAGACCGAATCGTGCACGCGATAGGTCGGTTCGGCGTGCGTGGTCGGCCGGGAGTCCTCGAAGCAGCCGCCCTGGTCGATCGAGATGTCGACGAGGACCGACCCTGGCTTCATCCGCGACACGAGATCGTTGCTGACGACTCGTGGTGCCTTCGCCCCCGGCACCAGAACCGCGCCGATGACCAGATCGGCGTCCAGCACGGCCCGTTCGACCTCGTAGGCGTTCGACGCGATGGTCTGGCAATGCCCCTGGTAGATCGCGTCCATCTGCCGCAGCCGGGCCACGTTCTTGTCCAGCAGCAACACCTCCGCCTGCATCCCGAGCGCGATCGCGGCGGCGTTCTGACCGGAGACGCCCGCGCCGATGACTACCACCTTGGCGGCGTATACGCCCGGAACCCCGCCCATCAGGGTGCCGCGGCCACCGCCCTGACGCATCAGATGGTAGGACCCGACCTGCGGCGCGAGGCGCCCTGCGACCTCGGACATCGGGGCCAGCAACGGCAGCGTGTTGTCGGGTAGCTGCACGGTCTCGTAGGCGATCCCGGTGGTTCCCGCAGCGAGTAGCGCATCGGTACAGGGCTTGTTCGCAGCCAAGTGGAGGTAGGTGAAAAGGATGAGGTCCTTGCGCATCCGGTGGTATTCCTCGGCGACGGGCTCTTTCACCTTGAGCACCATCTCGGCGTCGCCCCACACCTCGTCGGCGCTGTCGATGATGCGTGCACCGGCCGCAACGAAGGCGATGTCAGGGATGGCCGAGCCGACCCCCGCCTCGCGCTCGATCACGACCTCGTGCCCTTGGCTGGTCAGCTCGTGCACTCCGGCCGGGGTGATCGCCACCCGGAACTCGTTGTTCTTGACCTCGCGCGGAACTCCGATTTTCATTCGCCAAGAATGAACTAAGTGTTCCATAAGAGCCAGAACCCTGCCGATATTTCTATATACTGAGCATATGGCGAAACGAAATGCGGTCGCGACGCGTCAGTTCGCCGTTCGACCGAACAATGTTCGGGATGAATTGGACGAGGTCGACCGCGTCCTGCTGCACGCGTTGGTGAGCGACGCGCGGACACCGAACAACGCGCTGGCGGCCGCGGCGGGCATCGCGCCGTCCACCTGCCTGGCCCGGGTCCGCTCGCTGCGCGAACGGGGCGTGATCCGCGGCTATCACGCCGACATCGATCCGGCGGCGATCGGCCGTCCGATCCAGGCCATGATCGCCGTGCGCCTCCAGGCCCACGCGCGGGGACACATCCCAGACTTCATGGCGACGATCGCCGACCTACCCGAGGTCCTCAACGTGTTCTTCCTCGGCGGCGCCGACGACTTCCATGTCCACATCGCGGCCACCAGTAGCGAGAACCTGCGCGACTTCGTCGTGATCAACCTCAGCGGTAACCCTGATGTCGCGCTGACCGAGACCAATCTGATCTTCGAACACGTCCGCGCAGGCGTGGCCCACTGAGGGGTGGCGCCCTGCTCGTACCGGCCGCTCAGGCCTTGGCTGCGGCAAACACTCCGGGCGGGAACGCACCCGCGGCGGCGACAGCGCGGGTCAGCTTCTTGCCGATCTCCCTCAACCGCTCGGTTCCGTCCGGCCCCAATTGCACCCAGGGCGCTTCGGCGGCCAGATCGGTGTCCTGCTCGACGGTGGCCCGCAGCGCCGTGCCCTGATCGGTGAGGCCGTCGCCATCGAGCAGGCCTCGGTCCCGAAGACCCGCCTCGCCCGCGGCCCAGGCCTCGTCGGACCAGCCGCGGGTCGCCTTGGCGGCCGCGACAGTGAACCCGGCGCCGGTGTGGGTGTGGGTGATCAGCGCTTCCAGGCCGCTGAGCCGGTTGCGCACCAGGGCGGCGATGTGTCCGTCGCCGCGATACTCCCGCAGCAGGGTGATGGCGTGCCAGAGCGCGAGGTGCGGTTCGGAGGGCGCGTCGAGGTCCGCGTGAGCGGCGAACAGAGGACGACCGTCAACGGGCAGGTTCGCGGCCGCGCGCGCGGCCAGGTCCGCAGCCTCGTTGACCTCGGCACCGTCGACGACGTCGTCGCCGAGCAGTCGTCGCCACGATCGGTCGGCGGCGCGAAGCCGGGCCGCCAGGATGTCGGGGCACGACGCGAGTTCCCAGGCGGCGGGGATCGACCGGGCTACCAGGGACGGGCTGAAGTTGAAGAACGTGGCGGCGGTGACTCCGCCGGCCACCGGGCCCATCGCCGCCGAGCGGCTCGCGAAGTACCCCATCCGGCCGGGCTTGAGCCCGATCGCGGTGTACTCCTGCTCGGCCTCGGGCACGAAGTAGATCAACGAGTGCAGCGAGTCGAGCGACTTGTGGGCGCGCACGGCCACGCCGGCGTCGAGGGATGAGGTCACCTGCTGACCCTAGCCCGCGCTGCACGGTTCGGCCCGGAAACGACGAAGCCCCGGCCTGGACGAGATCATCCGGGCCGGGGCTTCGTGCAGTGTGCTTACGCCTCGGTGTCGAGAGCGGCGGCGACCCGCTTGTGCGCATCCCAGATGGCATCCGGGAGGTTCTCGAAGAGCTCGAGGTGAGCGGCGCGGTGCTCCATCTCCTGCTGCCAACGCGGGACGTCGATCGAGAGGATCGTCTTCAGGTCGGCCGGTGTGATGTCGACGCCCTCGAGGTTCAGCTCATCCTCGGTCGGGATGATGCCCACGGAGGTCTGCCGTCCGGTCACCTCGCCGTTCTTGAGCTGCATCAGCCACAGCAGCGGCCGCAGGTTGTCCGCGTATCCGGGCCACAGGTAGTGACCGTCCTGCGGGTCACGCTGGAACCAGTTCACGTGGGCGAAGATCGGCTGCTCGGTGGCCTCGCCGACGATCTTGAGCCAGTGCTCGGCATAGCGACCCTCGGAGTAGGCCATGAATGGGCGCATCGACATCGGGTCGTAGCGCAGCTGACCCTCGACGCCCTCGGCGGCGAAGGTGGCCTCGGCGCCGAGCGTCAGGCCGTCGTAGACGCCTTCGGCCAGGTCGTGGATGGCGCGGATCAGTGGCTCGCGGTCGCGGGTCCGGCCGCCGAAGATGATGCCGTCGATCGGCACTCCCCGCGGCTCCTCGAAGTCCGCCGCGACGTTCGGGACGTTGGCCAGCGTGGTGGTGAACCGGCTGTTCGGGTGGGCCCAGGGAGCGTCGTCGCCGGCCTCGCGGTCGTCGATCGGGTTGCCCTTCCAGTCCAACCAGCCCGCCGTGTCGGCCGGCGGGGCGGGGGTCTTGCCCTCCCACCAGACCTCGTGGGTGCCCGGGTTGTAGGCGACGTTGGTGAAGATCGCCTTCGTGCCCTCGTCGACCGAGTGCAGGGCGGTCGGGTTGGTGTTCTCGTTGGTGTCCTTCGCGACGCCGAACACCCCGAACTCCGGGTTCATGCCGTAGAGCTTGCCGTCGGTCGGGTCGACCCAGAGCCAGGCGATGTCGTCGCCGTAGAACGAGACGTGGTAACGGTCCCCGAGAGCGTCCGGAGCGATCATCATGGCCAGGTTGGTCTTTCCCGAGGCGCTCGGGAAGCCGCCGCAGATGTGGTACTTCTTGCCGGTCTGTTTGTCCTCGATGCCGATCAGCATGAACTGCTCGGCGAGGAACTTGCCCGAGGCCCAGCCGTCGTAGGCCGCCTGGCGCAAACCGTGCGCGATCTTGCCCAGCAGCGCGTTGCCGCCGTAGGACGAGCCGAAGTGCAGGATCGTCCGCTCATCGGCCACGGTGACGAAGTAGCGCTGGTCGTCAGGAGTGCCCTGACCCAGGTTCTCCAGGTCGCCCGAGACGTGCACTGCGCGGACAAAGCTGTTCTGGTCCTCGAGGTTGTTGACGAACTTCGCGTGGACGCGCGCCATCCGGATCATGTGCAGCACAACGGTGCGCGTGTCGGTGAGTTCGACGCCGGCGGCGTAGGCCTCGAGCGGTGAGCCGGGAGGAGCCATCAGGTAGGGCACGACGTACATCGTCTTGCCGGCCGAGGCGCCGCGCATGCGCTCCTCGAGCATCGGGCGCATCTCGCTGGCCGGACGCCAGTTGTTGTAGACGCCCTTGTCCGCGGGGTCGTTCGTGGCGACGATGGTGCGCTCCTCGGAGCGCGCGGTGTCCTTGTAGTAGCTGCGGGAGTAGTAGAGCCCCTCACCGGCCGGGTCGATCTCGCCAGCGTCCAACGCCTCCTGGATCAGTCGGGCGTCGTCCTGTGCTCCCACTACCTCAACGCGCTCGGCGCCGGTCAGGTCTGCCCAGTACCGGACGTACTCGCGCACCCGCTCGTTCGTCAGACCAGCCTCGTCCAGTGCCTTCTCCACGTCTGCCATCGTCGTCATGCGTCCTCTCGGATCCGCCGGTGTCCGGCCAGTGTCGGCCATGTTTCAGGCCAGTTGTCCCAGGCTAGAGTGAGCGATAATCCCGCCGCGCCCCGCGGCGGCAAATCGTGGCCGATGTCGCTCTGGACGGCATGATGGTCCGATGCGCAGAATCACCGGATCAGCCGCCGTCCTCGCCCTTGTCCTGCTCGCCGCCGCCTGCGGCGGTTCCGCCGGAACCACCACGAAGTCGAGCTCACCGCCGTCTTCGGCGATCGGATCGAGCGCGCCGGCCGCGGCCGGACCATCGGCGTCGGATCTGCCCGCCACCTTCCCGCCCGATCCAAGCGCCTCCGCTGCGCAGTCCTACGTCTCGATCGGTGACTCGTACGCGGCGGGTTACCAACCGACCGCGCCGCAGAAGGGCAGCACCACACGAAACGGCTTCGCCTATCAGGTCGTGACCGACGCCAAGGCCAAGGGCTACGACTACTCGTTGGTGAACTTCGGCTGTAGCGGAGCGACGACAGCGTCGATCCTGAACAAGCCCGGCTGCCCCGAGAAGTTCCTCGGCCCCGGCGCGCCGTCCTACAGCCAGACCCAGGCCGCCGCCGCCGAGGCCTACCTGAAGTCACACCGCGGCAAGATCGGCCTGGTTACGGTCAGCATCGGCGGCAACGACATCACCTACTGCGGTGGCGTCGCCAACCCGACCGCATGCCTAGCCGGGGCCCTCGGCACGGTCGAAACGAACTTGAAGACGCTGGTCACCGGCCTGCGGGCCGCGGCGGGACCGAACGTTCGCATCGTCGGCATCACCTATCCCGACGTTTTGCTCGGCAACAGCCTGTCCACCGACGCGACCAAGAAGCAGACCGCGACGCTGTCGGTGTTCGCGTTCAGGACGCTGATCAACCCGGCTCTGAAGGCTGCCTACGCGTCGGTCGGCGCCCGTTTCGTCGACGTCACCGCGGCCACGGGGGCCTACGGATCACTGGATGAGAAGACGACGCTGCCGCCGTACGGATCGATCCCGGTGCCGGTCGCCAAGATCTGCACCCTGACCTACTTCTGCGAGTTCCAGGACATCCATCCCCGGACGAAGGGCTATGGCATCATCGCCGACCTCGTCGTGGGGACCCTGCCGAAGCGGTGAACGAGCAGCCGTGAGCGACTGCCGGGCGTGGCCGGGACCGGTCCGGGCAATGGCGAAGGCGATCGCTTCGGCGGTGGCTGCTGCCTCGGAGGGAACGGCCGACGCGTTCAACGATGCGGCGGCGGCGCTACGGCGCGCGGACGCCGAGACGCTCGGTGTGCTGCTCGGCGAGGTGACCCGGGACCTGCTCGAGCGCTCGCACCCGGACGGGTTGGACTCCGATGATGCCGAAGCGGTGATCGATTGCTGCGCGCAGCGATTCTCCTGGTTCGAACCGTTCGACCCCGACGCGCTCGTCCTCGTCCTGACCGGCGCGCTCGGCGTTCTGGACCTCGACGAGTCTCCGGTGTCGGCGGCGGTCCTCATCACCCACGGCATCCTGCTGATCACCGATCGCCTTGCTGTGCTCGCCATCGACCTGTCACCGGTGCTCGAGGTGGCTTTGCGCGAACTGCGGCGGGCCCAGACGGTGGAACTGCCGTGAGGACGCCCCGCGGCGGGGTCCCATGATGTGGACAGGGCTCAGGCCGGGTGGGTATCGAGGTGCTCGAGGATCATCGGGACGACCGCGTCGGGTGCCTCGTCCGGGATCCAGTGCGGAACCCCGTGCAGCACCTCGTAGCGGAACTCGCCGCTCACCCAGTCCCGGCACGCCTCGGCCGTCTCCCGCCGGATCGCGGAGTCTCCATCGCTCCAGACGAATAAGGTGGGGATCTTGGCCTTGCCGACCGCACTCTTGGTGGAGAACGCCATCGCCCGATACCAGTTGATCGCCGGTGTCAACGCGCGCCGCGTGACCATGGTGGCCGTGTCCCGCTCGATGTGCTCCGGCGACAGCCCGGTCTTTCGCAGCATCATGGCCAGTCCGCGCGGGCGCTCGCCGCGGCCGAGGAGTAGCAGTTCGGGCAGCAGCGGCAACTGGAACAACAGGATGTACCAGGACGAGAAGAACTGTTTGCTGCGCGTCATCGCGCGCAGCATTGCTCCCGGATGCGGGACCGAGAGCGCGGTGAGACTCAGCAGTCGGTTGCGGTGGCGCAGAGCGAACGCCCACGCCACCGCGGCGCCCCAGTCGTGCCCGACCAGGTGCACCTTGCGCGCGCCGCTCGCGTCGACCAGGGCCAGCACGTCGGTGACCAGTTCGCTCGTTCGGTACGAGCGGCGTCCGGACGGCGCAGCGCCGGGGGAGTAACCGCGCTGGTTCGGGGCCAGGCAGCGGTAGCCCTGCGCGTTCAACGCGGGGGTGATCTGCGCCCAGCTGTCGGCGAACTGCGGGAAGCCGTGCAGCAGGACCACGACCGGACCGTCCGGGGGACCGGTGTCGAGCACGTCGAAGACCAGGCCATCGCGTTCGAAAGTCTCCATGGCCGAATCCTTCCAGGTCAGGCGAGCCGCTGCGCCAGCTCGCGTCCCAGCCGCTGCCCGGACAACCACGCCGACTCGATGCGCGGCACACCGATCGGGCACCAGGAGTCGGTGCACAGCCCGAGCAGTCGACCGCCGCGGTTGATCAGGCCGAACGGTTCGTCGCCGTGCGTCCCGGCCGGCTTGGCGAAGGTCCAGCGGTGCTCCCGGGTCCAGGTCGGCTCGTCGTTGAAACCCAGCAGGCGCTGGGCGGCGGCGATCGCCGGCCCGACGGCGTCCTGCGGAGCGTCGAGATGGGAGCGGGCTCGCTGCGGTGTCGTATGCAGGACGAGGACGGCCGCGTCGTCGCCGCGGCGGGCACCGTCATCGGCGAGCAGGGAGAGATCCGGGTCGTCGTTGACGAACGCGGCGTCGAACGCCGTCCAGCGGCGGGTGTCCCAGCCGGCCGCGATCGCGATCACCGGTTCGTAGTCGACCCATTCGACGACGCTGCCGACGAGACGTTCGGCCTGCGGGTCGGGCATGGCGAGCACGACGGCGTCGCCATCGATCTCGTCGACGGCGTCGAGCCCGGTGTGCAGCGAAAGTTCGTCCGGCAGCAGGTCGCGCACCAGCGAGCGCAGACCGTCGCGCGCCGCGTAGCGCACCGGTCCGCTGGTCGTAGACCGTCCGTCGGGGCCGAGGACCGTGAAGGTGTCGGTCCACCGGCGGACCAGCCCGCGCGCCGTCCAGTCGGCGACGACCCTGCCGAAATCCTCATCCTTGACCGTGAAGTAGGCCGCCCCGAGGTCGACGCGGCGACCGTGCTCGATCGGGGAGGACATCCGTCCGCCCGGCGCCCGGCCCCGGTCGACGACGTGGACCGTCATCCCCGCGCGATTCAGTTCGGTGGCACATGCTGCCCCGGACAGGCCGGCTCCGACGATGATGACCGACGGCGTGGATGCGCTCATCGTGTCGACGTTAGCCCGCACCGCGCCCCACCATTGGGTGGCGCGGCAAGCGGCCACCTCGTCGTTCGGGAAACCAGGCCGGTAGCCTCGCCGAGTTCAGCGGTGTCGGCCCACCCCCCGGTGACGTCGGCGGCCGAGCAGGCTGAAGGCAACGCCCAATGCGAGCAGCGCTGCCGCGACGATGCTCGACGGAATGAGTCCGCGCACGCCGGTCTCCGAGAGCGTGCCGGTCGACGAACCGCTCGGTGAGGCCGAGGGGTTCGTGGTCGACGAACCGCTCCGGGTTGCTGAGGGGCGCGCGGTCGGCGAGCCGGAGGTCGTGCTCGACGTGGAACCGCTGC
>JBDTFN010000133.1:0-3436 GCA_039937915.1 Jatrophihabitans sp.
TGCGTGACGATCGCCTGGGCCGCATCCGATCGTGTGCCGAGGATCTCGCCGCGGGTCGTGAGGTCGCGCTCGGGCAGGAGGAGGCGGCGACCCGCTGGATCCAGGTCATCAACGACATGCGGCTCGCGCTGGGCACCCGGATCGGTGTGACCGAGGACGAGCCCGACTTCGACCCGAGCGATCCGGATGCCCAGCCCTGGGTCGTCTACTACTGGCTCACGGCCGTCCAGGACTCAGTAGTGACCGCGCTCATGCGCTGAGTTGTCGCCCGGCCCCGGCCGGTATCGTCGGGTCTCGTGTTGCGCATCAGTCGAGCCATCCACGACGAGATCGTCGCGCACGCTCGCCGCGATCACCCGGACGAGGCGTGCGGTGTCGTTGCCGGCCCCGAGGGTAGCGATGAGCCGCGCCGGTTCGTCCCGATGTTGAACGCAGCGCGATCGCCGACGTTCTACGAGTTCGACTCCGCGGACTTGCTGCAGTTGTACAAGCAGATGGACGCGAACGACGAGGAACCGGTCGTGGTCTACCACTCGCACACCGCCACCGAGGCATTTCCGTCGCGGACCGATATCGCGCTCGCCCAGGAACCCAACGCGCACTACGTGCTGGTCTCCACCCGCGAGGCCGATGAGACGGAGTTCCGCTCGTATCGCATCGTCGACGGCGTGGTCACCGAGGAAACCGTCGAGGTCGTCGATGCCTGAGGCCGGTATCCAGCGGGTTCTGCTCGCGCACACCATCGTGTCGATCGACTACGCCTGTCAGTGATTTTCGTCCCCACCGACGCTGGTGGGACGATATCGGCAGTTCCGCGCGTTCAGTCTGACGAGCGCGTTTGTCACACCACACCCGCCGCACATCGAGGAGAACGAACCCTTATGGCCATCGAGGTCAAGATTCCGACCATCCTGCGCACCTACACCGGCGGCGAGAAGTCCGTGGCCGCCAAGGGCGACACGCTCTCGGCCCTCATCGACGACCTCAACACCAGCCACGAAGGCATCAAGAGCCGCCTGATCACCGACGAGGGCGCACTGCACAAGTTCGTGAACGTCTACGTCAACGACGAGGACGTCCGCTTCACCGGCTCCTTGGAGACCCCGCTGAGCGATGGCGACTCGGTGACGATCCTCCCCGCTGTCGCAGGCGGCTGACCGTCGACCGATGCGTTACGACTCGCTGATCGAGGCGGTCGGGGATACCCCGCTCGTCGGCCTGCCCCGGCTCTCGCCGCGGTGGGAGGGCGAACACCCCGTCCGGCTCTGGGCGAAGCTCGAGGATCGCAATCCCACGGGTTCGATCAAGGATCGCGCTGCCCTGGCGATGATCCGGGAGGCCGAGCGGGACGGACGGCTCACTCCCGGCTGCACGATCCTGGAACCCACCTCGGGCAACACCGGCATCTCGCTGGCCATGGTGGCCAAGCTGCGTGGGTACGGGATCGTGTGCGTGATGCCGGAGAACACCTCCATCGAACGTCGTCAATTGCTGGAGATGTTCGGTGCGCGGATAATCTCCTCACCGGCCGCGGGTGGCTCGAACCAGGCCGTCGCCACCGCCAAGGAGATCGCCAAGCAGTATCCGGACTGGGTCATGCTCTACCAGTACGGAAACCCGGCCAACGCCCAGGCGCACTACGACGGCACCGGCCCGGAACTATTGCGGGACCTACCGACCGTCACCCACTTCGTCGCCGGACTGGGCACCACCGGAACGCTCATGGGTACCGGACGCTACCTGCGCGAGAAGGTCCCGGACGTCCAGATCATCGCGGCCGAGCCCCGCTACGGCGAGCTCGTGTACGGCCTGCGAAACATCGACGAGGGGTTCGTCCCCGAGCTATACGACGACTCGGTCCTCACCCGTCGCTTCTCGGTGACGTCCTACGACGCCCTGCGCCGCACCCGCGACCTCATCGACTCCGAGGGCATCTTCGCCGGTATCTCGACCGGGGCGATTCTGCACGCTGCGCTGTCGATCGGCGAGAAGATCGGCCCGGACGCTTCGGCTGACATCGCCTTCGTCGTCTGCGACGGCGGCTGGAAGTACCTCTCGACCGGCGCCTACACCGGAACTCTGCACGAAGCCGCCGAACGGCTCGAGGGTCAGCTCTGGGCTTAGCGACCACTAGCCCGACACGGTCACACCTGGCTCGATCAGCGCGAAATGCGGGCCTGGAAGGCTGATACTCGTGCGGTGATCTGGAGCGATCTCTGGCAGACGCAGATACCCGTGCTCGAGAAGGTACTGCGTACGGTGCTGGTCTACGGCGGACTGGTCGTTCTGCTCCGGCTCGCCGGCAAACGGGACCTGGCTCAACTCAACAGCTTCGACCTCGTGGTGCTGTTGCTGCTGTCCAACGTGGTCCAGAACGCGGTCATCGGCAGCGACAACAGCGTCAGCGGCGGCCTGCTCGGTGCTGCGGTCCTCGTCGCCGTCAATGCCGCCGTGGTCCGCCTCGCCAACCGCTATCCCCGGTTGCAGCGCCTGTTCGAGGGCCAACCCACCGTGCTGGTTCGTGACGGTCGACCGGTGCCGAACGCCTTGCGCCGGCTGGGCCTGCGCCGCGGCGACGTCACTGCCGCCTGCCGCCGCCAGGGGGCCGATGACGTCAGCGAGATCGAAGAAGCGACTCTGTCGCCCGGCGGAAGCATCGTGGTCACTCTCGCCGAGGATTACCGCGACGTCACCGTCGCGGACCTTCGCCGCGCGCACACCGACCTCGTGGTGCAGATTCGTGGTGAGCTCGACGCCGCCGTCCGCAACCTCGAACAGCACCTGGCTGACCGCGAGCGCTGAACATTCCAGACGCCGGAACGCCGACGATTCCGCCCGGCGGCCACTGACCCGCCCCGCCTTATCCCGCGGCGTTCCGCAGTCGGTAAGGCTCGTGCGTGCGGTGCGGTGTCACCATGGAGTCGTGCGGACCAGGACCCCGATCGGTTGGCTGATCGGCGTCCTGACGGCTGCCGTTGCGGTCGGCGTCGGCGAGTTCGTGGCGGCTTTCGTCCGTCCGGCGGCTGCGCCGGTCATCGCGGTGGGCAACCGCCTCATCACCTTGACGCCGCAGCCGGTCAAGAGCACCGCGATCGACTCGGCCGGGACTGACGACAAGCCACTGCTGCTGATCGGGATCTACGTCCTACTGGCCGTGTTCGGAGCGATGATCGGTTCGGCCGCCCTCGTCGGACTTCGTCGTGGGTTGATCGGCGTGGCCGTCCTCACCGCCTTCGGCAGCTACTGCGCGTTGACCGCCAATGCGAGCCGGGTCAGCGATGTCGTCCCGACACTCGTCGGTGGTGTGGCCTCGGCCGGGGCGCTCGTGCTGCTTGTCCGATTCGCCAGGTCCGGTGAGACCGCACAGGGGATGGGGTCACCCGGTCGTCCGGACGCCGACCGGCGCGTCTTCCTCCAGGGGGCAGGGGCCGCCGTC
>JBDTFN010000134.1:0-11173 GCA_039937915.1 Jatrophihabitans sp.
CGGGCGGCCAGCGCCGACAGCACGTCAAGACGGGCGTCCTGCGTGGTCCGTGGCGCGCCGGAGGCAGAACCCGGTGACTTCATCCAGCGGAAGATCTCCTCGTCGTCCCGGCTCGCAGCGAGATAGCCCGCGACGTGTTCCCACGCCATCGGTTCCAGGCGGATGAGCTGCCCGGTCAGTACCGGCATGGCATACCAGGCGTCGGGCTCGGCGACCGGATGGGCAACGGGAGTGGCAGTGGGATCAATGGACGTCACTCCCGGATCGTAGGGTGGACGCCGTGCGACTTACCGAGTTCTGGCGGCGGATGCGTGAGCGGTTCGGCGTCGCCTATGCCGCCAGCCTGGCCGCGGACTACCGGCTCCCACTGCTCGGCGCGACGATCGACGAGGCGCTGGATCGAGGGATCGACGCGAAGGATGTCTGGCGTGCGGTGTGCGCCGAGTTCGAGATGCCTGGGCAACTGCGCTGAACGACGGCGTGTCGCTACTAGTCGAACAGGTGTTCGGCTAGGGTTCTGCCCACAGGGCGAGTCCGAATCTGCGAATTGTCCACAGCCCGCGCGTCTCGCCGGTTTCTGTCGGTGCCTGGTCCTAGCGTCGCCGACAACAGCCGACAATGCGCTCCGCACCGACACGGCCCACTCAGACCTGAAAGGCCTTCACATGGCAACGAGCTTCGACCGGGACAAGGCACTCGACGTCGCACTGGCGCAGATCGACAAGCAGCACGGCAAGGGCGCGGTCATGCGTCTGGGCGATCGCGTCGCGGCGCCGATGGAGGTCATCCCGACCGGCTCCATCGCACTGGACGTCGCGCTCGGCATCGGCGGGCTCCCGCGGGGTCGGATCGTGGAGATCTACGGGCCGGAAAGCTCCGGCAAGACGACAGTGGCCCTGCACGCGGTGGCGAATGCGCAGGCCGCCGGCGGCATCGCGGCGTTCATCGACGCCGAGCACGCCCTCGATCCCGACTATGCCCGTGCGCTCGGGGTCGACACCGACTCGCTGCTGGTCAGCCAGCCCGACACCGGCGAGCAGGCGCTTGAGATCATGGACATGCTGATCCGCTCCGGCGCGCTCGACGTCATCGTCGTCGACTCGGTGGCTGCGTTGGTGCCGCGCGCCGAGATCGAGGGCGAGATGGGCGACAGCCACGTCGGACTGCAGGCCCGGCTGATGAGCCAGGCGCTACGCAAGATCACCGGTGCGCTCAGCAACTCCGGCACGACCGCGATCTTCATCAACCAGTTGCGCGAGAAGATCGGCGTGATGTTCGGTTCGCCGGAGACCACCACCGGTGGCAAGGCGCTGAAGTTCTACGCCTCGATCCGGCTGGATGTACGTCGCATCGAGACGCTCAAGGACGGCACCGAGGCCGTCGGGAACCGGACCCGCTGCAAGGTGGTCAAGAACAAGGTCGCCCCGCCGTTCAAGCAGGCTGAGTTCGACATCGTCTACGGCGAGGGCATCAGCCGTGAAGGCTCGCTGATCGACGTCGGTGTCGATCAGGGCCTGATCCGCAAGTCCGGCGCCTGGTACACCTACGAGTCCGACCAGCTCGGCCAGGGTAAGGAAAATGTCCGCAACTTCTTGCGCGACAACCCCGACCTCGCGGACGAGATCGAGAAGCGGATCAAGGAGAAGCTCGGCATCGGGCCGCGGGTGGACGAGGCCGGCACGCCGATCGTGCCTCTTCCGGCACCGGTCGACTTCTGATCGTGCCGGCGTGGCCGACGGCGGCCCCACCCCCGCCAGACGATCAGGACGCGCAGCCCCCAGGCGACCCTGAGGCGGCCGCCAGGACGATCTGTCTACGCCTGCTCGACCACCGCGCCCGAAGCCGCAGCGAGCTTGCTCAGGCCCTGCGCAAGCGGGGTGTGCCCGAGCAGGCCGCTACTCGCGTGCTCGACCGGTTCGCCGAGGTGGGGCTGATCAACGACGCAGCGCTGGCCGAGGCGGTCGCCGGCGCCCAGCATCGCGAGCGTGGCCTGGCGCGTCGTGCGGTGGCGGCAAAGCTGCGTCAACGGGGCTTCGACGACGAGATCGTGGGCTCTGCGGTCAGCGGCATCGAACCGGCCCAGGAACGTGAGCGCGCGCTGGCGCTGGTCGAGCGCAGGCAGCGCGCGTTGGCTGGGTTCCCGGTCGAGGTCCAGACCCGGCGCCTGGTCGGCCTACTGGCCCGCAAGGGCTACCCGTCGGGCGTGGCCTACGCGGTTGTCCGTGAGGTCCTGGCCGGCGGCGGACACGACATCGAGGATGTAGGCCACGGCCGACTCGGCTGACGGGCTCGACCCACAGCGGTCTTTACTTGCTTTGTTCTGCGCGCATTCATAATGTTCGGAGAACAACCAGGAGCATCACCGAAAGCACATGTCGCGCCGGTCCGGTCAGCACGATCTGACCGGCGTCACGAGATAGCCAGACCTCGCTCGACAGATTGGATCCCGCGAACCCGGCAGCCGGCCGGAGTAATCAGCTTCCCAGACACCGACGCGTCTCGGCTACCGACGGTAGGAATCTCTACTGCGGCGGTCCGGTTGTCGGCTACTCGTTGATGCCCCTGGCCAGTCGGTCCAACGAGACCGAACGAGGCACAGGAGGCGCATGTGTACGGGGTTTTGTACGCGGGAATCGGTGCCGTCTTCGTTCTCGGCCTGCTCTTCGTATTCGCCTACTCGCGGCGCAGCGGCGCAGCACAGGGCCGTCACGGGGCGCCATCGTCGGTCGGCGGTGAGGAGCCCACTCGGGTTGACGCCACCGCACTTGCTGCCGCAGAGGCTGAGGCGGCCACGTTGCGTCATGCCGCGCAGGCCGACGCCGACGGCACACGTCGACTCGCCGAAGCAGAGGCCGACGCCACACGCCGCTCAGCGCGCTCGGAGGTCGACTCGGCGCGCAGCCAGGCGGACACGCTGCTGGTGCAGGCACGCGAAAAGGCCGGGTCAGTGCTGGCCGACGCGCGCCGCGACGCCGCTGCCCACGTCGACGAACTGACCGCGGACCTGCAGCGGCAACAAGGTACTCACGCCGCCCGCGCGGCGCGTTTGGACGAGACCGAGGCCCGTCTGGACAATCAGGAAACCCGACTCACCCAGCGCGCAGCCGACCTCCAGCGCCAGATCGCCGAGTTCGGGGTGGCGAAGGAGACCCTCGACCGCGACCTCGCGCAGCAGCAAGCAGAGTTGCGCGCCGCGGCCCAGGACCACCAGCGTGAACTGGAGCGTGTCGCCGGTCTGACCGCGGATCAGGCGCGGGCCGAACTGCTCGCCGGTGTCGAGAACACGGCTCGCCGCGACGCGGCGATCCTCGTCCGCACGATCGAGAACGAGGCCCGGGCCGAGGGCACCGATCGGGCCCGCACCATCGTCGTCGAGGCCGTCCAGCGGGTCGCGAGCGCCCAGACCTCCGAGACCGTCGTCAGCGTCCTGCACCTGCCCGCCGAGGAGATGAAAGGCCGCATCATCGGCCGGGAGGGTCGCAATATCCGCTCCTTCGAGGCGGTAACCGGCGTCAACGTGCTCATCGACGACACTCCGGAAGCGGTCCTGCTGTCCTGCTTCGACCCGGTGCGCCGTGAGATCGGCCGGCTCACACTCAGCAAGCTGGTGGCCGACGGCCGGATCCACCCGCACCGCATCGAGGAGGCGTACGAGCAGAGCGTGGCCGAGGTCGATGAATTGTGTCTTCGGGCCGCCCGCGATGCTGTTGCTGATGTCGGAATCGGCCCGGTCGACGAGCGACTCATGCCGACCATCGGACGGCTGAAGTACCGCACCAGCTACGGCCAGAACGTGCTGGGCCATCTGCTCGAGACCGCTCACATCGCCGGGGTCATGGCCGCCGAGCTGGGCATCGAGCCCACCCTGGTCAAGCGATGTGCGTTCCTGCACGACATCGGCAAGGCGCTCACCCACGAGGTAGAGGGCAGCCACGCGATCATCGGCGCGGAACTGCTGCGTAAGTACGGCGAGGACGAGGCGGTGGCCCACGCGGTCGAGGCCCACCACAACGAGGTCCAGCCCCGCACGATCGAGGCGGTGCTCACCCAGGCCTCGGACACCTGCTCGGCTGCCCGGCCGGGAGCCCGGCGGGAGTCGGTGGAGTCCTACGTCAAGCGGTTGGCCAGGATCGAGGAGATCGCGAGCTCCCGTGACGGCGTTGAGAAGGTGTTCGCGATGCAGGCCGGACGCGAGGTCCGGGTCATGGTGCAGCCGGCTGAGGTCGACGACCTGGCCTCGTCGGTGCTCGCCCGCGAGATCGCCAAGCAGATCGAGGACGAGCTGACCTACCCCGGTCAGATCAGGGTCACCGTGGTGCGTGAGTCACGCACGACCGAGATCGCCCACTGACGTCCTACGCCGGCAACGCAGGGCGGATCCGCCGGATCTCCTTCCCGGACTTCGGGCAGCGCAGCACCACCTCGTCGGCCTCTTCCGCGATCTCTGCCTGATGCGGGTGGCCCGGACAGGCCGGGAACGCGACCCCCCAGAAACGGCGGGTCTCCGAAGCATCGTTGGACAGACCCTCGAGCAGATGGGCCAGCGCCTGCGGTGGGGTCAGATCGGCGGTGACATCGATGCCGAAGCTTCGATGACCGTCCACCAACGGCCAGACGACCCACTCGCCAGCCTGCGAGCCGCCCCATCGGTACGGATCGGCTGAGGTGACCGGGTCCACCCGCACGTCGATGTCCTCGGCCAACAGATCGACCGCCTGCCCGGCGAGGATCGCGACGTCCCCGTCCTCGAGCTCCGCTGCCTGCATGGCATCAGTGGATCACGCTGGGGCTGGGCATGGCGGCCTCAGGCCGTAATGTCGACGGCTCTGAAGTCGATGTCGGGTAGGTTCTGGGCGGTGTTGGCGACGGGTTGACCGGTGGGGTCGATCCAGGGTGGTGGGATCTTAGGATCGAGGTACGACAGAAAGCGGGTGGCTCAGTTTGCCTTCTCGACCTAGTGCAGGATGTCGGCCAGCCGCCGCGCGACCGGCCAGGCGCCGCTGCTGGTGTTGGACAGCACGGTATGGGTGCGGCCGGTGACCGGGTCGTGCGTCGAGCGGAACGACACGCCCGCGTCCGCGCCGATGAGCGAGACCTGCCGCCCCGTGCGGTGCAGCCAGAATCCGCGTCCGTAGCGCAGATCCTCGTCCGGGACGTCGTGGCGGGGTCGCACCAGCGCGTCCACCTGGTCCGGCGGTAGGAGTCGGCCCGCGAACAGCGCGTCCCAGAACAGCTGCAGGTCGCCTGCGGTCGAGTACGCGCCGCCGTCCCCGGCGCCGCGCACCGGCAGGTGCAGGACGTTTGCCCGTCCGTCGTCGAGGTACCCCACGGCCGCGCGGGCCGGCAACCGGTCCGAGCGAAGGAACGCCGATGAGGTCATGTCCGCAGGCCCGAAGACGAATTCACCGACGAGCCCGGGAAAAGGGCAGCCGCTGACCCGCTCGGCGATCAACGAGAGCACGACGTAGCTGCCGTTGCAGTAGGAGAACCGTTGCCCCGGCGGAAACCTGGTCGCGAAGCCGTCGAGGGCGGCCAGGTAGCTCTCAGTGTCGGCGAGGGTGTGGACCGCAACGGTCAGGACGTACTCGTCGCCGTCGGTCTCGGCGTCCTCGTCGACATAATCACCGATCCCGGAGGTGTGCGTGAGCAGGTGCTCGATGGTGACCCGGTCATCGATGAGCGGTAGATCCGCACCGAGCACCGAGCGCGCCGTGCTGGACAGCGTGAGGCTTCCGGACGCGAGCAGGGCGGCGATGACGATCGCGGTGAAGCCCTTCGTCCCACTCGCGATCCCGAACTGGGTGTCGGTCTGCACGGGGACGCGGTGCGCACGATGAGCCAGACCATAGGCCGCTTCGAACTCGACCGTCGTCCCGCGCGACACCGATACGACACCGCAGAAATCCCGGGTCACCTCCCGCAGCGTGTCATCGAGGTACCTCATCGCCACATTGGACCATTGCCGGCCCGTATCCTCGAGCGCGATATGACGAGCGCGCGCACCTACGAGATCCGCACCTACGGGTGCCAGATGAACGTTCACGACTCCGAGCGGCTGGCCGGACTGTTGGAAACGGTCGGCTACGAGCGGTACAGCGGCGAGGACACCGCCGATCTGGTCGTGTTCAACACCTGCGCAGTACGCGAGAACGCGGACAACCGCCTGTACGGAAACCTCGGGCAGCTGTACCCGGCCAAGGCCGCCAACCCGGACATGCAGATCGCCGTCGGCGGCTGCCTGGCCCAGAAGGACCGCGGCCGCGTGCTGGAGAAGGCGCCGTGGGTCGACGTCGTGTTCGGCACGCACAACCTGGCGTCGCTGCCGGTGCTGCTCGAGCGCGCCCGGCACAACAAGCAGGCCGAGATCGAGATCCTCGACGCGCTACAGAACTTCCCATCCGACCTGCCGTCCCGGCGCGCGTCGCCGCACAGCGCGTGGGTGTCGGTCAGCGTCGGCTGCGACAACACCTGCACGTTCTGCATCGTCCCGTCACTGCGCGGGACCGAGACCGACCGCAACCCCGGCGACGTCCTGGCCGAGATCCGTGCGCTGGTCGAGTCCGGTGTGATCGAGGTGACCCTGCTGGGCCAGAATGTCAACTCCTACGGACGCTCGTTCGGCGACACCCTTGCCTTCGGCAAACTGCTGCGCGCGTGCGGAGAGGTCGAGGGCTTGGACCGGGTCCGGTTCACCAGCCCGCACCCGCGCGACTTCACCGACGACGTCATCGCCGCCATGGCGCAGACGCCCAACGTGATGCCGCAACTGCACATGCCCATGCAGTCCGGATCGGACGCGATCCTGAAGGCCATGCGTCGCTCCTACCGGCGCGAGCGGTACCTCGGGATCATCGACCGCGTGCGGACGGCGATCCCGCACGCGGCGATCACCACCGACATCATCGTGGGGTTCCCGGGGGAGTCCGAGGCGGATTTCGAGCAGACGCTCGACGTCACGCGGCAGGCGCGGTTCGCCAGCGCCTTCACCTTTCAATACTCACCCCGGCCGGGCACACCGGCGGCGACGATGGCCGACCAGATCCCGAAGGCCATCGTGCAGGAGCGTTACGAGCGACTCATCGCACTGCAGGACGAGATCTCCTGGGACGGCGCGCGGGAACTGGTCGGCCATGACGTCGAGGTTCTCGTCAGCTCGGTGGACGGTCGCAAGGACGGCGCGACCGGACGGGTGACCGGCCGGGCCCGCGACGGCCGGCTCGTCCACGTGGCCGGAGCCGCCGGGCCGGGGGATGTCGTGACCGCAGAGGTCACCCGAGCCGCCCCCTACCACTTGGTCGCTGACGGAGGAATCCGCAACCACCGGGTGTGGCGCGGCACGGACGCGGTGCCTACCACCCCGGCGTCGCTGCTGACGATCGGTGCCCGCCCGAACGGTTGATCCTCAGTGCCGGCCCGGCGGGGTCTTGGCCGATACCGGTGCGCGCGGGCGTAGGAACGGCAGGGCAACACCGGCCAGTCCGCGCAGCATCGCGCGGGTGACATCGATGAAGTCGAACGAGTCGCGCCAGAGGGTGATGCGCCCGTCGCGGACATCGAATCGGCCGCTCACCCAGAACTGGAGCCGGAGCCGGCCCAGGACGATCACGTCCGTGCGTTCGGTGAGCACGGTCGAGCCGTTGGCCGCGATCGCGTGCAGGTAGACCTCGAAGGACACCGGGCCGCCTTCGCCCATGCCCCGCAGCACCTTCAGGACCGCTCGCTTCCCGCGGATCGAGGGCAGGCCGACGTTCGTCCACACCACACGGTCATCGAGCAGGGTGGCGGCCGTCGCAGTGTCCGGTCGAGCCAGTGCCGCTAGGAACACCTCGACCACGCGCTCGGGGTGCGTGCTCGGGGTCAGCGAGTCGTGCAGCAGCGAGGGGACGAAGGAGCCGTTCATGGTCGTGATCCTAGGCTCGATCGGTCGAAGCCGGTGGCACGAAATGTCAGGCCTGACCACCAGGCGGATCAGTCCGGCAGGAGCGCCTTGCGCTGGGCGACATCGATCTCGGCCTTGCTGATCCGGGCCGCATCCCCGGCTTTGCGAGCACGTTCGAGCTTCGCCTCGGCCTCGGCGAGACGGTCGCGCAGCGCAGTGAGGAACGGGTTGGTCTCGGTGCTGGCCTGACGCCACTGCGTGTCGACGGCGTCCCGTACTCGTTGCTCCGCGGCCCGCATCCGGTCATCGAGGCGGCGCATGGCGTCGCGAGGCACGTGCCCGATCTCATCGAAGCGGAACTGGAGATCGCGCAGGGCGGCCTGGGCCGACTTCGGGTCCGAGACGTCGATGGCCTCGGCCTTGTCGATGATCTCCTCCTTCGCCTTCTGGTTCCCGACCTGCTCGGCGTCCCGCTCGGAGAAGGTTTCTGACCGGCGGGCGAAGAACCGGTCTTGCGCACCGCGAAAGCGCGTCCACAGGGCGTCCTCGACGTCGCGTCCGGCGCGTCCGGCGGCCTTCCACTCGGTCATGAGGTCTCGCATGGCCGTGGCGGCGTCCTTCCAGTCCGAGGACTCGGCGAGCACCTCGGCCCGGGCGATGAGGTCTTCCTTGACCCCCTTGACCTCGCCGCGCTCGGCGTCCAGAGCGGCGAAGTGCTGTCCACGGCGACGGCCGAACGCGTCGCGTGCGGCGGCGAATCGCTTCCACAGCGCGTCGTCGGTCTTACGGTCGATGCCCTTGATCTGGCGCCATTCGTCGACGATCACCCGGAGGCGGTCACCCGAGGACTTCCAGGACGTTGCCGATTCGGCGAGCTTCTCGGCCTCGGCGACGAGCGCTTCCTTCGCTGCGACAGCGTCGGCCCGGGCCTGCTGCTTGGCCGCCGCGACGGCGCCGGCCTTCTCCTGCGCGAGGACGAGAATGGCGTCCAGTCGCTCCCCGAGCGCAGCGAGATCACCGATGGCCGCGACGGTCGCGAGCGACTGCTTCAGCGTTTCGGCCTGACTCTTCGTGCCGCTGGGATCGCCTGCTCCGGACTCGAGCCGTTTCTCCAGCAGCCTCACCTCGGCGGCAAGATCGTCGAAACGCAGCCGGTAGAAGGCGATGCCCGCCTCGGTGTCGCCGGCCTGCCAGGACCCGATGGGCCGTTCGCCGTCGGCCGTCTTCACGTACACGGTGCCGTCGTCGGCGATGCGCCCCCACTCCGAACTCATGTGCAGCATTAGACACGATCGGGTGCGGTCGATGTGCGAGCGCTAGCCTCGGTGGGTGCTCACCGGGGTTGTTTTCTGTCCGCAGGCCCCGGTTTTGGTGTCCGGCGTGGGCCTGGGCGACGACCCCGATCTGGACGCGGTGCGCTCGGCCTGCCGCACCGCGATCCGCCGGGTGGCGACGCCTGGGACGCGGGTCGCAATCCTCGGCTCGGGGGACCGACCGGGTCTGTTTGCCCCGTCCTCGCGCGGGTCGTTCGCCGCCCTCGGCGCCGACGTCACTGTTTGCCTCGGGCCCGATCAGGAGGGCCCGCTGGACCTGCCGCTGTCCTTGACCGTCGGCGCCTGGCTCGTGCGGGACGCGCTCGGCGCGCAGTCCAGTGCTACCGGTGCAGCGGTCAGCGCCACTGCACCCACGTGGCCTGACCTCGACGCCGACGTGGTGGTGGTGGTCGGCGACGGCAGCGCGCGGCGCACCACCGGCGGTCCCGGCTACCTGGACGACAGGGCGCAGGGATTCGATGGCCGCCAGGCTGACGCGCTGCGCAGTGGCGAGCCGTCCCGATTGGCTCCGGATGCCGAACTGGGCGCGCAGTTGCTCGCAGCGGGAGTGCCGGCGTGGACCGCGGCCGCCGGTCTGCCCGGCCGCTACGACGCCGAATTGCTCTACGACGCTGCGCCCTTCGGGGTCGGGTACTTCGTCGCGACGTGGACGAGGCGCGAGACCCCGGATGCCTGACCGGTCCACCCGTGTCGTCGCGGTGGTCGGACCGACCGCAACCGGCAAGTCCGATCTGGCCGTTGCCCTGGCCCAGGAGCTCGGCGGTGAGATCGTCAACGCCGACTCCATGCAGCTCTACCAGGGCATGAACATCGGTACGGCCAAGCTGCCACCGGCTGAGCGCGGCGGAATCGTGCACCACCTGCTCGACGTCTGGCCGCTGGCCAAGTCCGCCGCTGTCGCCCAGTACCAGGCCTTCGCCCGCGCGACGATCGACGAGATCGCCGCCCGCGGCGTCCTGCCGGTCGTGGTCGGTGGATCGGGGCTGTACCTGCGGGGCGCGCTCGACGCGCTGGAATTCCCGGGGGAGTCCCCGGCGCTGCGAGCCGGGCTGTACGCAGCCCTCGAGGACGCCGGCCCCGAGGCCCTGCACGCCCGGCTCGCCGCCGTGGACCCGGTGGCGGCCACCGCGATCCTGCCGACCAATGGACGGCGCATCGTGCGGGCTCTCGAGGTGATCGAACTGACCGGCAAGCCGTTCACTGCCCGGATGCCGGGTTTCGATTCGGTCTATGACTGCGTCCAGATCGGCCTGGACCGGGCCGATCTGGCTGATCGCGTCGATCTGCGGGTGCATCAGATGATGACGGCCGGCCTGCTCGAGGAGATCCGTGGCCTGTTGCCGCTCGGCCTGCGCGCGAGCCCGACCGCGGGCAAGGCGCTCGGCTACCAGCAACTCCTCGCGGTACTGGACGACTCCGGTGCCATCGAGGGCGATCTGGACGAGGCCGTGCAGGTCACCATTCGTGGTACCCGACGGTTCGTGAAGCGGCAGCGCACCTGGTTTCGACGCGATCCGCGCATCGTCTGGCTGGACGCCGCCGAACCCGACCTCGTAGCCCAGGCGCTCCGTACGCTGAGCGCATGAGGTTGCTCAAGGGGCACGGGACGGAGAACGATTTCCTCATCCTCCCCGATCTCGACGGCGTCATCGATCTGTCACCCGCGGTCGTGCGCGCGCTCTGCGACCGTCGCGCGGGTCTTGGCGCCGACGGGATCCTGCGCGTCGTGCGGTCCGAAAACGATCCTGAAGCCGAGAACGTGGCGCCCGACGCGCCCTTTTTCATGGACTATCGCAACGCCGACGGCAGCGTCGCCGAGATGTGCGGGAACGGCGTTCGGGTTTTCCTGCGATACCTCCAGCGGGTCGGCGTCGTTGAACAGGATGCGGCGGTGGCGACTCGCGGCGGGATCCGATGTGTGCGGGCCTGCGGAGATGGCAACGTCACTGTGAACATGGGT
>JBDTFN010000135.1:0-14047 GCA_039937915.1 Jatrophihabitans sp.
CGATGCCCGAGTGGGAGCGCGAGCTACTGCAGCCTGCCGCTGCCGCTGCCGCTGCCGCCGGCGACGCAGCCGCTGCTGCTCCTGACGCGACTCCGGTTGCCGAGGCGGCTCCGGTTGCCGACGCGACTCCGGTTGCCGAGGCGGCTCCGGTTGCCGACGCGACCCCCGTCACCGACGACGCAGCGGCAGCCGCCGCCCCGTCGACACCGTCCGCCTGAGTCGTCCTTCCCAGGACCCAACGACAGAACGGAAGTCAGAACCGTCATGGCGAATTTTTCCGCCGCAGATGTGAAGAAACTCCGCGACGCCACCGGCGCCGGGATGATGGAGTGCAAGAAGGCGCTCGTGGAAGCCGACGGCGACTATGAGCGCTCGGTCGAGATCCTGCGGGTCAAGGGCGAGGCCAAGAACGCCAAGCGCGGTGATCGCGTGGCCAGCAACGGCCTCGTGGTCGCCGCCGACGGCGCGATGATCGAGCTCGCCTCCGAGACCGACTTCGTGGCGAAGAACGAGCAGTTCCAGCAGCTCGCGAACGACATCGTCGCGCGCTTCGCGTCCTCCTCGGCCACCGACGTGGACTCGCTCAAGGTCGAGACGCTCACCGACGGCAAGACCGTTGAGCAGAGCGTGCAGGATCTCGCAGCCGTCATCGGCGAGAAGCTGGAGCTGCGCCGCGCGGTCAAGCTCGAGGGCACGGTAGCCACCTACCTGCACCGCAAGTCGGCCGACTTGCCGCCGCAGGTCGGCGTGCTGGTCGAGTTCAATGGTGCTGACGCCGACGCCGCGCGGGCTGCCGCGATGCAGGTCGCGGCGATGCGCCCGCGTTACCTCACCCGCGACGAGGTTCCGGCCGACGTCGTGGAGGGGGAGCGGCGCGTCGCAGAGGAGACCACGCGCAGCGAGGGCAAGCCCGAGGCTGCGGTCGGCAAGATCGTCGAGGGCCGCCTCAACGGCTTCTTCAAGACCGTGGTCCTGCTCGAGCAGGAATCTGTCCAGGTGCAGAAGCAGTCGGTGAAGCAGGTGCTCGATGCGGCCGGCGTCACCGTCACCCGGTTCGCGCACTTCGAGGTCGGGCAGGCCTGAGGCCGGGGAGCCGGTAAGTTACGCAGCAGTGTTCGTAGTACGACGAGAGGGGCCGTCATGATCGGTACCGGGGCGGCCTCTCTACCGTCGACCACCTCCGCGTCGGGATCGATGCCACCGCACTGGCACCGCAGGGTGCTGCTCAAGCTGTCCGGCGAGGTGTTCGGCGGCGGAGCCATCGGGGTCGACCCGAACGTCGTGTCCTCCATCGCGCGGCAGATCGCTGAGGTCGTCGACGGCGGGACCCAGGTTGCGATCGTGGTCGGGGGCGGCAACTTCTTCCGCGGGGCCGAGCTGAGCCAGCGAGGTATGGATCGCGACCGCGCTGACTACATGGGCATGCTCGGCACCGTGATGAACTGTCTGGCCCTGCAGGACTTCCTGGAGAAGGCGGGCGTGCCCACACGCGTGCAGACCGCGATCGAGATGAACAAGGTCGCCGAGCCCTACATCCCGCGTCGGGCCGAGCGACACCTCGAAAAGGGCCGCGTCGTGATCTTCGGCGCCGGCGCCGGAATGCCCTACTTCTCGACCGACACGGTCGCCGCACAGCGTGCTCTCGAGATCGGGTGCGAGGTTCTGCTGCTTGGCAAGAACGGCGTCGACGGGGTTTATGACGCTGACCCGAACCTCGTCCCGACAGCGAAGAAATTCGACGAGATCAGCTACGACGAGGTGCTGCGACGCGGGCTGAAGGTCGCCGACGCCACCGCGTTCACGATGTGCAAGGACAACGGACTGCCGATCGTCGTCTTCGAACTCGCTGACGGCAACATCGCGCGAGCAGTCCGTGGCGAGGCGATCGGTACCCGAGTCGGCAACGAGGGAAAGGACCTGGCGTGATCGACGAGATCCTCTTCGAGGCCGAGGAGAAGATGGAGAAGGCCGTCCACGTCGCCCGCGACGATCTGTCCGGTCTGCGCACGGGCCGGGCGAACGCGAGCGCCTTCGCCCGGCTCGTCGTCGATTACTACGGGGCACCCACCCCGATCCCGCAGATGGCCACGGTCAGCATTCCCGAGGCGCGGATGGCGGTCATCAAGCCCTACGACTCCAGCCAGATGACGGCCATCGAGAAGTCGATCCGCGACAGTGATCTCGGGGTGAACCCGACCAACGATGGTCAGATCATCCGGGTGGTGTTCCCGCAGTTGACCGAGGAACGCCGGCGGGACCTGGCCAAGGTCGCCAAGAGCAAGGGCGAGGACGCGAAGGTCTCGCTGCGCTCGGTGCGTCGCCACGCCAAGGACGCCCTCGACAAGCTGATCAAGGACGGCGAGTCGGGCGAGGACGACGTCCATCGCGCCGAGGCCGAACTCGACAAGCTGACCGCTCGCTACACCGGCACCGTCGATGACGCCGTGAAGGCCAAGGAATCCGAACTGCTCGAGGTCTGAGCCGGCCATCTATGCCCTCCGACGACCCGAGTACGCCCGAGCAGCACTCGGCGCCTGTCCCACCGGCGACGACGACCTCCTCGTCGGCTGCGAACCGCGCACGCAAGGTTGCCGGGCTGTCACGCGCGCAGGACGAGGCGCTCCAGCAGAACGAGACTCCTGCGCCGCCGCGTCCCCGCGCTACCCGGCGTGAGCCGGGCCGACCGGCGCGCGTCCAACCCGGCGTGTCCTGGGTGCGTGCCGACGCTGTGTCCACGTCCACGTCCACGTCCACGTCCACGTCCGCGTCGACCGACGACCGACCCCTGGGTGACGCCGCGGCGCCGACCGACCCGCCTACGCCGAAGGCCGGCCGCAACCTGCCCGTCGCGATCGCCGTGGGTCTCGGACTGGGTGGCTTGGTCTTCGCCAGCCTGTTCGTCTACCGGCCGAGTTTCGCCTACCTCGTCGGCGCCGCAGTGCTCTACGGCTGCTACGAACTCGGCACGGCACTGCGCTCGGCCTCGATCCGACTCACGCTCAGCCCGCTCCTCGTCGGAGCCGTCGCGATGCTGTCCGCCGCGTGGCTGCGTGGCCCGAGCGGACTGGTCGTCGCCGCGCTGATCACCCTGCTCGGCGTGCTGATCTGGCGGGTCGCCGACGGTGCGCAGGACTACACCCGCGATGCCGCCGCCTCGGCGTTCGTCCTGCTCTACCTGCCCATGCTGGCCGGCTTTGCCGTCCTGCTGGCCCACCCGGACGACGGCGGGGGCCGAGTCGTCGCCTTCGTCGCCACCGTGGTCTGCAGCGACGTCGGTGGCTACGCCGCCGGGGTGCTGTTCGGCAAGCATCCGCTTGCCCCGGTGGTGTCGAAGGCCAAGACCTGGGAGGGGTTCGCCGGTTCCGTACTCGCCTGCTCCACCGCTGGCGTGCTGTTCCTGACCCTGATGTTTCACGAGGCCTGGTGGAAAGGGCTCCTGTTCGGTCTCGCGATCGTGGTCACGGCCACGCTGGGTGACCTCGGCGAGTCGATGATCAAGCGCGACGTGGGCGTCAAGGACATGGGATCGCTGCTGCCCGGCCACGGTGGGCTGATGGACCGCCTCGACTCATTGCTGCCTTGTGCGGCCGTGGCCTACCTGCTGCTCTCGGGTTTCGCACCGGTGTGACCCCTCGGCAGACGACCCGTGACGGCGTGCGCGACGCGATCGCGGGGCTGCCCGCCGGAGACACCCGGTACGTGGGAATCGACGGGTTCGGCGCCGCCGGCAAGACCTCGCTCGCCCGCTGGCTCATGGCCCGGATCCCAGCTGTCGTGGTCGTCCATGTCGACGATTTCGCGGGGCCGCGGATCCCGGAATGGGACTGGGACCGGTTGCGCGAGCAGGTGCTGGACCCGCTGCGGGACGGTCGGCCCGGCCGGTACCAACGCTGGGACTGGGCGAGCGACTCCGGGCAGGAGTGGCACGACGTCGCACCGGGTGGGGTCGTGGTCATCGAGGGCGTGTCCTGCACCCGTCAGGAGGTCGCCCTCGATTGGAATCTCACGGTCTGGGTCGCGACGTCCATCGACATCCGGCGATCGCGTGCGCTGACCCGGGACGGAGCGGACATGTACGACACGTGGGAGCAGCGGTGGATCCCCCGCGAGCAGGCCTACGGCGTTCGGGAGCGCCCGTGGGAGCGGGTAGACCTGGTGGTGCGCGGCGACGAGCCAGATAATTCCGACGACGGAAGGGCGACCCCCCAATAGCGGCGCCAGCACGGACTAACACGTCGGCCAGGTCCGAACTACGGCGCGAAGTCGGCCGGTCCAGGTCGCCCGGCCGATCTGGGACAATGGAGGGTGCTATGACCTCGCTCCCGCTCGTCTTCGACGCCCCCCGCCGCGGCCTGCCGCCGACCCACCTCGCAGACCTGGACGCCGACGGGCGTCGCGCGGCGGTCACACGCCTCCGGCTGCCCGGGTTCCGTGCCGACCAACTGGCCAGGCAATACTACAGCCGGTTCGAGAGCGACCCGGCCGCGATGACCGATCTGCCATCCGGCATGCGCGAGCAGGTGGGCGCAGCGCTGCTGCCCGTGCTGTTGACCGAGGTCCGGCGCAGCGAGACCGACGACGGCACCACCCGTAAAACCTTGTGGCGACTGCACGACGGGGCGCTGGTGGAGAGCGTCCTGATGCGTTATCCCGCACGCAACGGCAGCCGCGAGCGGATCACCATCTGCGTGTCGAGCCAGGCCGGCTGTGGCATGGCCTGCCCGTTCTGCGCGACCGGGCAGGGTGGGCTGACCCGCAACCTGTCGAGCGCCGAGATCGTCGAGCAGGTCCGCGTCGCGGCTCGCGCGGCGGTGGACGGCGAACTCGGTGGTGGTCCGGGACGGCTGTCCAACGTCGTATTCATGGGCATGGGGGAACCGCTGGCCAACGCGAGCCGCGTGATCACCTCGCTGCGTCGCCTGATCGAACCCTCGCCGAACGGGTTCGGGATTTCCCGCCGGTCAATCACCGTGTCGACCGTGGGCCTCGTTCCGGCCATCGGCAAACTTGCCGACGCGGACCTGGACGTCACCCTCGCCGTCTCTCTGCACGCACCCGACGACACGCTGCGCGACACCCTTGTCCCGGTCAACACCCGGTGGAAGGTCGCCGAGGTGCTCGCCGCCGCCGATGACTACGCCGCTCGGACCGGACGTCGGTACTCCATCGAGTACGCCATGATCCGTGACGTCAACGACCAGCCGTGGCGGGCCCAACTGCTCGGCGATCTGCTCGCCCCTCGTCTCGCGCACGTGAACCTGATCCCGCTGAATCCAACTCCGGGCTCGGAATGGGACGCCTCGCCGAAGCGGGTCGAGCGCACCTTCGTCGAGAACCTGCAGGCCCGGGGAGTCTCGGTGACGGTGCGCGACACCCGCGGTCGCGACATCGACGGTGCCTGCGGTCAGTTGGCGGCCACCCCCTGAGCACGACGGACCCGAGCGCCACCGGCTCACTGCGCAGCCTGCTGCGCGCTGCTTCGCGCCTGGACCGCACCCAGTCCGACCCGCTCATCTCATTCCGCAACGCCGTCGGCATCGTCATCCCGTTGATCATCGGCACTATGGCCGGCGGTGCCGAAATCGGATTGGCGGCGACCGTTGGTGCGCTGCAGACCTGCTTCGCCGACCGTCCGGGGCCCTACCTGCTGCGGACGCTTCGCATGCTCGGCGTTGCGGTGGCAGCGGGGACCACGTCCACGCTCGCCGTGCTCGCTTCGCGCAGCGACCTCGCCTCGGCCGGTCTGCTGCTCGTGCTCGCTCTGCTCGCCGGACTGCTGTTGACCGCCGGCCCGAGCGCCGCCCAGTTCGGCGTCGCCGCCACCGCCTCGGCCGTGATCCTCGGGCACATCCCGCAGCCGCCCGGAGTCGCCGTTCACGTCGGGCTGATGATCCTGGCCGGCGGTGCGGTGCAGGTCGTCCTGGCCGTCGCGGCCTGGCCGCTGGGGCGGCACCGTCCCGAGCGCGCTGCCCTGGCCTCGCTGTACCGGGCGTTGGCGGCCGGAGCGCGGGCGCAACGCGGCAGCGCCGTCGGACCGCCGGCCGGCGACGCGCTCACCGCGGCGCGGAAGACGCTGTACGGGCTGGGCCATGATCACGGTCCCAGCGTGGAGGCCTATCGCGTACTGCTGGACCAAGCCGAACGGATTCGTCGCGAGATCGTCGTGCTCACCGCGGCGGCCGAACGGTTGGCCGGTGATCGCAACCCGATCCTGGCGGGGCTCGTCCGCGGGGCCCTAACCGCAGCCGGGGACGTCCTCGATGCGATCGCGGTCGCGTTGAGCAAGGCGACCGACGTGGACGGTGCCGAACTGGGGCACGCTCGCGCCGCGATCCGCACCGCCGTCGAGCGTCTGGAGCAGAGCACCGACGCCCCGGGCGAACCCACCCGACGTGCCGCCGCGGCCCGGCTCCGTGCCCTCGCCGGACAGGTGCGGGCCGCAGTCGAGAGCACACGGGCCGGGGCCGGCGAAGGTAGGCACGGCGACGAGTCGCAAGGGACAGCAGCCGCCTTGCTGCGCGATCCGCTCGCGGTGCTGCGGGCCAACCTGACGCCCAGTTCGGCGGTGCTCCGGCACGCCATCCGGCTGGCCGTACTCGTCGCGGGATCGGACTACCTGGTCCGCCTCGTCGGCATCGAACGCGGGTACTGGGTCGCACTGACCGTCCTCGTCGTCATGCGACCGGATTTCGGAACCACCCTGCAACGCTCGGTCATGCGCGTCATCGGCACCGTCGTCGGGTTGGTCGTGGCTACCGGACTCGTGCACTGGATACCCGGCGGAGACTGGTGGCACATCGCGCTGATCGCAGTCTTCGCCTTTGGCATGCGCTTCGCCGGGCCCGGGAATGTGGCGCTCTCCGCGGTGAGCCTCTCGGCGCTGGTCGTTGTCCTGCTGCAGATCGAGGGAGTGCCGGCGCACGAGACCCTGGTGGCGCGATCGCTGTCGACGCTGGTCGGAGGTGTCCTCGCAGTGCTCGCCGCGCTCACCCTGCCGGTCTGGGAGCGGCGCTACCTGCCCCTGCGTCTGGCGCAACTGCTGAGCGCGTACCGGGCCTACGTGGCAGCCGTGGCCGACCCGGCCGCCGATCGTGCCCGTCTGCAGACCACCCGGACGGCGGCGCGCCTGGCCCGCAGCAACGCCCAGGCGTCACTCGACCGCGCCCGAGCTGAACCTGTTCGTGCGCAGGAGCAGATCGAGTTGGCGGCGACGGTGCTGGCCAACACACACCGGTTCGTGCACGCCGCGGTGGCCCTCGACGCAGTTCGGCGCACCGTGCGCCTGGCCGGTGGCCTGCCCCGGCTGCAGACCTTCCTCGGCACGGCCGGTGACGTGCTCGGCAGCCTCGAGGTCGCGTTGCGTACCGGCGCGACGTGCGGCCCGGTGCCAGGACTGCGTCCGCTGCAGGAGGCGCTGGTGGAGGAACTGACCGGCGACCCGGGCGCCGCGGGCGGCCTCGAGACGGCGACGACGGTCATCGAAGCCACCGACCGAATGGCCAACAGCCTCGACACCCTGGTCTACGAAATGCGACGCCAGGTCAACGGACCGCACGAGGCCGCGCCACTCGACGGTTGACGACGCGTTAGCGTCGAGGGATGACCTCCGGCCCGTTCACCGATCCTGCCGCCTTCACCGGACTACGACGAATTACCGGCCTGGCGCTGAGTCCGGTCGGCGACCGCCTCGCCGTCAGCGTTCAGGCACCGGACCCGATCGGGTCCCGCTACGTGACGTCCCTGTGGGAGATTCCGCTCACCGGGGGTGACCCGGTTCGGCTCACCAGCTCGAAAAAGGGGGAGGCAGCACCAGTCTTCACGCCGGACGGCAGGCTGCTGTTCACCTCGTCGCGCCCGGTCGATGGTGACGGCGCCGATTCCGAGGGCGACGACGTCAAGGGCGGCGGCCCCGGCGACACCGCACTGTGGACGTTACCTCGGGCCGGCGAGGCAAGCATTCTGCTGTCCTGGCCGGGCGGCCTGGCGGGGCCGGTCGTCGCTCGCGGCTCTGGCCATGTGCTCGTCGCCGGGAGCCGGTTGACGCACACCCCCGCCGGTGCGGACGACGCTGCCCGTCGTGCGACGCGAAAGGACCGCCGGATCTCGGCGATTTTGCACGACGGGATGCCGATCCGGTACTGGGACCACGAACTCGGCGACACCTCGCCGCGACTGTTGCTGGTCGGCCCCGATGGTGGAGCGCCGGTCGATCTCGCTCCTGACGTCACCACCGAGCTCATCAATGCGAGCTACTCGATCAGCGCCGACGCGGCCACCGTCGCCACCTCGTGGATGACGCGGGAACGACGGGGCCGCTCGCGGCAGCAGGTCGCAACGATCGACGTGGCCAGCGCACAACGCACCGTGCACGTCCCGCCGGACGGGTTCGAGTACGCCGGACCGATGATCGCCCCCGACGGTACGGCCGTGGCCCTCGCCTGCGAGCGGGTGCCGACCTTCGATACACCTCCGGCGATGGGCCTCGCGGTGCTGCAGGTCGATGGTGGCGCGACCGTCACGGTCGGCCTTGACGACCTCAACCCCACTGAATGGGCCTGGTCACCGGACTCAGCGACCCTGTTCGTCTCCGGCGACCTGCACGGGCGCGGTGCCGTCGTCGCGGTCGACCCGGCCACCGGGACAGTGCTGCGTACGCTCGTCCGCGACGCCACCTACCTCGCACTCCAACCGGCCGATGGAGCGCTATACGCACTACGCAGCGCGGTCGACTCGCCGCCGGCGCCGGTCCGACTCGATCCTGAGGTCGTCGACCAAACATCGGTGTCGCTGCCGACGCCTGTGTCCGGACCCGAACTGCCCGGACGACTCGTCGAACTCGATGTCCCGGTCGGAGGCGGAGACTCCGTGCACGCCTGGTTGTGCCTGCCCCCGGAGTCCGACGCTCCGCACCCGGTCATGCAGTGGATCCACGGTGGACCGTTCCTCTCCACCAACTCCTGGAGTTGGCGCTGGAACCCGTGGGTCGCGGTGGCGCACGGCTGGGCGGTGATCCTGCCCGACCCGGCGCTGTCCACCGGCTACGGCCAGGGAGTCATCGACCGGGCGTGGCCCTACCGGGCCGACGTCGTGTGGCGCGAGATCGAAACGGTCCTGGACGCCGTCCTCGAGCGCCCCGATGTCGACGAGGCGCGCACGGCCCTGCTCGGCGGTTCCTTCGGCGGCTTCATGACCAACTGGATCGCCGGACACACCGACCGGTTCGGCGCGATCGTCACTCACGCAGGACTGTGGGCGCTGGACCAGCAGCACGCCACCACCGACTCGGCCGAGTTCAAGACGTCGATCTTCGGCCGGCCGGCGGATCATCCCGAGTGGTACGCGCAGTACTCGCCGCACACGACGCTCGAGCACATCAGCACCCCGATGCTGGTCGTGCACGGCAACCGCGACTACCGCGTCCCGGTCAGTGAGGGCTTACGTCTGTGGTGGGATCTCGTCGAGACCTGGCCCGGCGAACCGGCCGACCTGCCGCACCGGTTCCTCCAGTTCACCGGGGAGAACCACTGGGTGCTCTCGCCGGCGAACGCCGAGATCTGGTACGAGACCGTCCTCGGCTTCTGCGCCCAGCACGTCCTCGACACGCCGTGGACGCCGTCACCGCTGCTCTAGCTCCGGGGGATGGTCAGCACGTCACGACGTCCGCGCCACGGTTGCGTAGGTCGCGAACCATGGGGCCCGGAGCGTTCTGGTCGGTGATGAACGCCTCGACCTGCTCGACGTCGGCGAGCAGGGTGGGGCCGCGGCGACCGAACTTGGTCGCGTCGGCGAGTACGACGAGCGCATCGGTGTGTTGCAGCATCGAATGGTGGTACCCGGCCTGGATCACCTTGGCCCCGGTGACGCCGGCGTCCACGCTGATGCCCCACGCGCCGGCGAACATGACGTCGACGTGCAGGTCGGCCATGTTCTGCTCGGTGAGCGGTCCGAGCAAGGTCATCTGCTCGCGGTGCAGCACGCCCCCGAGCATCACCAGCGTGATGTCGGGCTCAGCGGCCAGGGTGTGACCGATGTCCAGCCCGTTGGTCACCACCGTGATCGAACGACGAGCCAGGTGGGGCAGCATCGCCTCGGTGGTGCTCCCGGCGAGGATCATGATCGTCATACCGTCGTGGACGCGCTGCGCCGCAGACCGGCCGATGCGTTGCTTGGCGTCGTTCTCCGCGTGTCGGGCCGGTGCGGCGTCCGGGCGAACTGCGCCACGGACGTACGCGCCACCGTGGGCGCGGGTCAGCAGCCCTTCGTCCTCGAGCATCGCCAGGTCGCGCCGCACGGTCGAGGAGCTGACCGCCAGTACTTCGGCAAGTTGTTCGACCTGGGCCGAGCCGAGTCGGCGCAACTCGACGAGCAGCATTCGGCGGCGATCGGGGACAAGCACTCCGCGAGTTTGACGCATCGCGGCCGCAGTAGCCAGCACATTCTGCTCACATCTGCTCACATCTGCTCGTTCGTGCGTGATTCAGCTCTGTACGACGGGTACCCATGGGCTATCGGATCGATGGCCGTCGGCCGATCACCCCGGCAGAGGAGAACCACGTGACCACACCCGACACCTCCAGCAAATCCCGCGACGTCAAGAGTCACGAGACCACGAGTTTCGCGGATCTGGGCAAGGAGATGTGGACGTACCTCACGGGCAAAGGTGCGGCTATCGACTACCAGTTCGTGGACATGACCGTCGAGGTCCCGCGGCAGACCGGTACCGACTCGCCACGAGCGACCTGGAAGCTCAACGGCACCCTGCGCATCACGACCAGTGAGGGCGCGACCACCGCGTGAGCCTCCCCGCGGTGGGCCGGTTGAGGGTGCTCGCGGACCTGCACCTGGTGGTGGACGGGCTCGACGCAACTGTCGTCGGCGATGGGTCGGCCGTCACTGTGACCACGACTGATCCGTCGCGGCTGCTCACGTCCGCGGCGCGGGCGAACCCCACCGGCACGCCGCTCTCACTGCGCTCACTGTCGGCAGCCCTGGCCAGATCCTTGAACGACGCCGACATCTCGGTCGCTCTCGTGGGTTCTCGGGGAACCGTATTGCGCGTCGGCGCCGGCTGCGACTCTCGCCTGGGGCATGTGCTGGTCGGCACACACCGGGTCGAGATCGACGCCTACCGCGACCTGATCGCGGCCGTCGTCGGATATCTGCGGAGTTCCCCGTCGTTCCGGACTCGGGCAGCGAGTGCGGTCGGCGGTCTAGTGCTGGCCGGACTGATCGTCAACGCAGCCTCGCAGCGGCGGTCGTCCCGCTAGCTCCACGCGCGCTCCCTGCCTGCACCTACCGAGAAAGGTCAATGCCGATGTCAGCAATTCTGTTCGGGTCCATCAGCACCATCGCCGACACCTCCGAACTCCAACGCGAAGCCTTCAACCAGGCCTTCGTCGAACACAACGTGCCGTGGCACTGGGGGCGGGAGGACTATCGGGCACTGCTCACCGAAAGCGGCGGGCGCAACCGAATCGCCGATTACGCGGCGTCGGTCGGTACGCCGGTGAACGCCACTGCGATTCACGAGACCAAGACCCGGCTGTTCCAGCAGGCGCTGGCCAACGGTCCGGTAACCCCTCGCGACGGAGTGGCCGACACAATCCGAGCAGCCAGGCAGGCCGGCGTCAAGATTGGTTTCGTCAGCGGCACGGTGCCCGGCAACATCGGTGCCCTGTTGATCGCGCTGGAGCCCGCAGTCCGCACGAGCGACTTCGATCTCGTACTGGACGCCGATCAGGTCGGGGCACCCAAACCGGACCGTGCGGCCTACGTCCTGGCGCTCGGCACCCTCGACGAACGAGCTGAGAACAGTGTCGCGATCGAGGACAACATCGCCGGGGTCCGTTCGGCCGCAGCGGCCGGGATCGTCTGCGTCGCGTTCCCCAACGGCAACACCACGGGCCACGATTTCGCCGCGGCCGAGCTCGTGCTCGAGCGGCTCGACTTCACCGACCTGCACGCCCTCATCCCCGGCGGCAAGTGACGCCGCATGCCCTTGTCGACCTGGAGATTGCCCTCACCATGACCAGCACCCTGCGCTCTGGCTTCACCGCGACCGAGACAGCCTTCCACATCGAGGCCTACGAGAAGATCGACTACTCCCTGCAGTACGTGACCGGCGTCTTCGCGGTCCACAACACCGAACTCGCCGACAGCTATCGTCGCTTCGGCCGGTGCCTCATGGTCGTCGACCAGACCGTGTACGCCCTCTACGGCGAGCAGATGCACGCCTACTTCGAACATCACGATCTCGCCCTGACGGTGTTCCCCATCGCCATCAGCGAACCGGACAAGTCCCTGCGCACACTCGAACGCATCGTTGATGCTTTCGCCGATTTCGGGCTCGTGCGGACCGAGCCGGTACTGGTCGTCGGAGGCGGCCTGACGACCGATGTCGCGGGTCTGGCCTGTGCGACCTTCCGCCGCGCCACCAACTACATCCGCATCCCAACGACACTCATCGGCCTCATCGACGCCAGTGTCGCGATCAAGGTTGCGGTGAACCACGGCAAGTACAAGAACCGGCTCGGGGCTTTCCACGCATCGCAGAAGGTGATCCTCGACTTCTCGTTCCTGGAGACGCTGCCGGCTGATCAGGTCCGTAATGGGATGGCTGAGCTGATCAAGATCGCAGTGGTGGCGAACGACGGGATCTTCCAGTTGCTGGAGAAGTACGGCGAAGACCTGCTGAGCACCCGTTTCGGCCACCTCGACGGCACGCCGGAACTGCGCGAGATCGCCCACCGGCTGACCTACGACGCCATCAACACCATGCTCGAGCTCGAGGTGCCCAACCTGCAGGAAATCGATCTGGACCGGGTAATCGCTTTCGGCCACACCTGGAGCCCGATCCTGGAACTGACCCCGCAGGTCCCCTATTTCCACGGTCACGCGATCAACGTCGACATGGCGTACTCGACCACCATCGCGCAGCGGCGGGGTCTGATCTCCTCCACCGAACGCGATCGTGTCCTGGGATTGATGAGCCGACTCGGGTTGAGCCTGACCAGCCCTTACCTGACCCCGGCGTTGCTGCAGACGGCAACCGACGCGATCGTGCAGACCCGCGACGGCCTCCTTCGCGCGGCCGTTCCGCGGCCGATCGGAACCTGCGCCTTCATCAGCGACCTGGGTGCCGAGGAGATGAACGCGGCCCTCACCGAGCACAACGAGGTGTGCCGGGAGTATCCCCGTGGGGGCGAGGGCGAGCAGATGTTCATCGCAGCCGCCCCCACCCCATCGTGACGGGGCCGGTACGCGCCGCGGCTTACCTCCGGAGCCCGGCTCTGCCGCGCCCCGTCACCCCGGTCGGCGTCCTGGCTGCGCGGCTGCACCTTCTCGTCGAGGACATCGAGCGCACCCACGACATCGGGTCCGCCCTGCTGGCCGAACTGCAGGACCTGGCCGATCTCGCCGGTGGGCTGGAGCCGTACACCAACCGGTGCACGAGTCCCGAGTCCGCGGACCTGGCGCGGCTCGTGCAGGCCACCCAGGCCCACGACTGGGGTGGACCGGACGTTCCTGTCGAGCAGGAGATGCTCTCCGGCCAGGTAGAGGGACGTTTTTTGGCGATGCTCGTCCAGGTGATGGGCGCGACCCGGGTGCTCGACATCGGTATGTTCACCGGCTACTCGGCACTGGCGATGGCCGAGGCGTTGCCGTACGACGGGCTGGTCATCGGCTGCGAGCTCGATGCAGGGGTGGCCGCGTTCGCCCAGGCCGGGTTCGACGCATCCCGGAACGGGCACAAGATCTCGGTCCGGGTGGGACCCGCCGGCGCCACGCTGCACGACCTGGCCGAAGCAGGGGAGATCTTCGACCTGGTGTTCCTGGACGCGGATAAAGCCGGCTACCTCGCCTACCTGTCCATCCTGCTGGAAGGCGGACCGAGTGGCAGGGGTCTGCTCGCTCCGGGCGGGTTGATCTGTGCGGACAACACGCTGCTTCAGGGCGAGCCGTACCGCCCACGCCGGGCGAACGCGAACGGCACGGCGATCGCTCGGTTCAACGAGGCCGTCGCGGCCGACGACCGTGTCGAGCAGGT
>JBDTFN010000136.1:0-3561 GCA_039937915.1 Jatrophihabitans sp.
TGGCGGCCGCCCTGCGCGGCGTCTTCGCTGCTCCAGCGGCGGTGATTGCCGTCATCGCGGTCATGTTCACCGTCTCGACCGTCACGGCGGCGCGTCGGCTGCGCGGGCATGACGGGGCGCTACGCGCAGTGGTGCTGGCGTGCGCGGCCGGGGCATTCCCGGCGATCGCCGTCGTCGTCGGGCTGCCGACTCTCTCGCGCGACGTCCGCACCCTCGTCGCGGTGTCAGGCATCGTGCTGGGCGGAACGATGACCGCCGCAACCCTTACCGGCCGGCGGCTGCTCGACGGCCTGCACCGCCGCCGCGACGAGATCGAGGCGTGGCTCTCGATCGGGGCGACCTCACGCGAAGCGGTGCGGGCGATCGCCCAGGACGCCGCGTTCGAGGCGTTGGTACCGGCCCTCGACCAGACCCGGACGGTCGGTCTGGTGACGCTTCCCGGCGCCTTCGTCGGCGCCCTGCTGGGCGGCGCGAACGCCGAACAGGCGGCCCGCTTCCAGATCGTCGTGCTTGTCGCACTGCTGTGTGCCGAGGCGATCACCACGACCACGCTCGCATGGCTGCTCGGTGCGCCGAAGGTCTTGCCGGCCGGGCCGTGAACCGCCGTCAGCGGCGGTGCGCCACGGCCTCATTGCGGCCGGCCGGGAGCCGATGCGCGATCAGCCGGGCGACGATCACGTAGGCCACCACGGCGGCCAGGCCGCCGAGCAGCAGACCGGCGACGACATCTTGCAGGTGATGTACATGCGCTGCGACCCGAGCCCAGGCGATCGCGACGGCGGCGGCGAGGAACACCAGCCCGACCAGGCGATGCCGCAACAGGACCAGACCGGCGATCAGACCGCCGGCGACGCTGTGGTCGGACGGGAACCCGTCGTCGCGTCCATGACTGAACAGCGGTTTGACGGAGGGGTCCACGACAAAAGGTCTCGGGTCGTGGTGCACCGACTTGGCCAGGTACAGCAACGCTCCGGCCAGGACGAGACCGACGATGGTCTCGGCGGCGACCTCGAGCTTGCCGCGGCGGTTCTCGGCAAGCAGCCAGACCGCGGCAAATCCGAGGACCATCACCCACAGCAGGTATTGCGCTGTCCACTCGATCAACGTGTTCATGTGGCACTTCCTACCCGAACGCGGCGTGTCGTGAGCGGTGGCCCCGGGTGGTTATCAGGCTGGGGCGCTACCGGGTCGTCGGTCGTGCTCATGGGCGGGTGGCCGCCGCGGGCGCGACCAGCCGGAAACAGTCGCGGAACGCCGGACGCCACACGCTCCATTCGTGGGTCCCGGGATAGGTGCGCACCAGCACGCGCATGCCGGCCTTGCGCAACGCGCGCTCGTAGGCCACCGTCTGCCCCTTCGTGATGCGATCGCCTCGTCCGTAGGCCAGAAAGGTCAAATTCGGCTCACTCGAGAGATGTTTGATCGGGGCGTACTGGTTTCGTACGGACAGCGGCGTCTTGGCCGATAACGGGACACGCGCCCCCGTGTAGTACCCGGACAGTCCGCACACCGCGTGGACCGGTTGCGAATCGACAAGCGGCAGATAGGCGGCCGCGAAGCCCCCCGACGACAGACCCGCGTAGCTCCAGTCCGGGGTAATCCGGTAATGCCGCGCCACCCAGCGTCGCAGGTCGGTCGTCACCGACGTCCCCATCTGCTGCGATGGGATGTTCGCGAACCAACTGTCGTCGTGCCGTGGGCCGTTCCCGTCCGGGATCACCGCGATGAACGGACCGACGCCCGCAGCGGCCATCGATTTCACTACGCCACCGACCGAGAGCAGACCGTCCGGGCGTCCGGGATGGCCGTGCAGCAATTCAATCACCGGGTACCTGGTGTGGCTGCTGTAGCCGGCCGGAAGCAGGACCAGCACCCGCCGAGCGCTGCCACCGAGCGCCGGTGAGGGGTAGGTGGTGTCGACCACCGCGGCCGCGCTGAGCGCGGTCCCGTCCGGCCCCCGCGAGACAGCCGGCGTGGGCAACACATGAGCGCTTCCGATGAGCCCGAATCCCAGCAGCACCGCCGCGGCGATCGCCGAGGTCGCCACGCGGCGGCCTGGCGGCGTCGAACGGGGTCGCGCCCGGCCCAACACCCGGCCGAAACCGTAACCGCACGGGAAGATCAGGACGTGCTCCCAGTCGGCGATCCGGTGATGCACGATCAAGCCACCGATCAGAAAGAGCACGAGGCCGATGGTGAACCACCGATTACGCGCAATGCCGGCGACCGCTCCAGATGCACAGGCGATGATCGCGGACGCGCCGATGTCCAGTGTCTCCAGCCGTCCGTCAGCCCAGGTGCTGCCGAACGCGATGAGCACCCCGAGTCCGAGGCTCACCAGGATCGGACCGATCACCGCGGCGAACACGATCATCAGCAGAGCCCGCAGGTGTCCGGCCACGACTTCGAGCGCGCCCAGTGCGAAGAGCAAGCTGTAGGAGATGCTCACCAGCATGAAGATGTTGTTGGTCAGCAGGGTGGACGTGGCGATGAGGTGTAGATGCCCCTCCTTCAACGCGCGCGGCGAGTAGGCCCCCGTGAGGTAGCCGAGCACCGGCAGCTGCAGGTTGACCTGCAGCCGGATGAAGGTCGCGATGATGCAGATGATGAAGACAAGAGTCACGATCGGCGGCCGGGCCAGCACCGCGGCCCAGCCGATGCGTAGGTAACCCGGCAGCTCCCGGCGGATCCGTCGGAGCCCTGCCGCGAGCGCCTGCCGCCCGTTTAGCGGTTGTGTCGCAGCGCCCTGGTCAGTCCGCCCGGTGAGTACGCGCGTCCCACCGCTGCCATCGCGAAGGGGCGGTGTCGAGCTGCTGGAACTGCGAGCCATCGGGGTTCCCAACGCGGCGCGAATTTCTGTTTGAAGGCGCGCAGGCTGCGCGACGGATAGATCCGGTCGGCAAAGGCTCCGTGATCACGCGGCACGCTGGCCAAGCTGGCCTCGACGAGCCCGGCGTCGCGGTAGCGCTCAAGCGCGGTGACGAGCAACGAATCCATTGCCGGGTTGGGGGCGTCGGCCCGCCGGCGCATGACGTCGATCACCCGGGCCTGCCCGCCGCGGTAGTGCCGCCACGTGCAGTAGGCCTGCACCCGCTGCTGTTCGTCGACGATCACCCAGAGGTCGGCGACGTGCGCCCGCACCTGATCGAGGATGTCGTCGTGACGCGAGAGCGTGAAGCCCATCTCGCCGCCCCGCTTGGTCCGCAGCCACTCCTGCGAGATCTCGGCGATCTGGCCGGCATGCTCGGGCGCGAACGCGTGGACGGTGAGCCCGGCGCGACGAGCCGAGGTGTTCGAGTGTCGAAGATTCGCCCGCTTCTTGCCCACCAGAGTGAAGTCAGCCAGGTCCAGAACGGCCTCGTCGGCGACCTCGGTGAGGTCCATCGCACGGCGGAGGTAGGGATCGGGATCCGCCACGGCAAGGAACGCCGGCCGCAGCCTGCGCTCGTGGAGCACGTCCAGGTACTCCGACAGTGCGTCGTCGGCCTGATATTCCGGGGCAACGACGTCACCCGGCGTCACCGCCCAGCGCCGAACGCGCGCATAGCCGCTCCCGCCCCG
>JBDTFN010000137.1:0-16396 GCA_039937915.1 Jatrophihabitans sp.
GGCTCGCTGCTGCTCGGGCTCGTCAACGATGACGGAAGACTCCAGCACGTCGGTGTGGTCGGCGCGTTCACCGCCACACGGCGCGCGGAACTGGTGGCCGAACTCGAACCGCTGCTGCTCGACGACGGTGCCGATCACCCCTGGCAGGAGTGGGCCAGCGCCGAGGCTCACCAGGGTCAGCGGCTGCCCGGCAACGTGTCGCGCTGGAACGCGACGAAGGATCTCTCCTTCGTCCCGCTGCGTCCCGACCGGGTGCTCGAGGTCAAGTACGAACACATGGAGGGCACCCGGTTCCGGCACCTCGCGCATTTCGTGCGCTGGCGCGACGACCGCAGCCCCGAGTCGTGTACCTACGGACAACTCGAACAGCCGCTCACCTATGCGCTCACCGACATAGTCCCGGGTCTCGGACTAACCTGACCGCAGATGCGTCCACCCGCGTGAGTTCTCTGCTGGATCGCCGATATATCTGCGATCCCGCCGGATCAGGGACCGAAACTGTCGTACGAGACCAGAATAATTGGGCGTATGGACGAGAGACTGCTGGAGCTGCTGGCGTTCGACCCCGCCGTCCTATCCCACGATGAACTGTTCGACCTGATCGACGCGATCCGCGAGACCCATGCCGCGCTCGACGCCCTACTGCAACACGCGCTCGCAGCCACCGCCCGGATCGGTTCCGAGGAATTTCGGGCTGAACAGTGGATCCGGGAAGAGGTTGCCGCTGCGTTGCGGATCGCTCCGGTCACCGCCGCCGCCCGACTGGCTGACGCGACCGAACTCGTCAACCGCTTCCCGGCAACCCTGCGTGCGCTTGCCGGGGGTCGGATCACGGTGATGCATGCGCGAGCTTTGGTCGACGCGGTGCGGTTGCTCGACGACAAGGCTGCTCACGAGATCGAGAGTCGGGTCCTGGCCCGGTGCGACACAAAGACGGTTGGCGAATTCCGTCAGCACCTCAAACAAGCCGTGCTCTCGATCGCGCCCGCTCAGGCCGAGCAGGATCATGCTGCCGCCGTGCGGCAACGCGACGTCACCCTGCAACCCGACGAGTACGGCATGGGCACGGTGCACTGCCATCTGCGCATTGACCACGCACTGCAGGTCATGCACACCCTCGACACCCACGCCGCACGCCTCGACGACGAACGATGCCGCCTCGAGCGGCGTCGCGGTGCAGATCACCATCGCTGCCTCGACGTTGAGTGGTCTAGACGATCAGCCCGGCGCTGGCGCCGCCTCGTCGTCGACCCGCTCGGGCACCTTATCGGATCGGACACCTATCGGCCCAGCGAACCGTTGCGCCGGCACGTTGTCACCCGGGACAGGACGTGTCGCTTCCCCGGTTGCCGTCGGGCCGCAGCCACAGGCGACCTCGACCACGTCCTACCTCACCCGCACGGACCCACGAACGACGCGAATCTGCACGCGTTGTGCCGGCGACACCATCGGATGAAGCACCGCGCCGACTGGGCCGTCCGGCGGACTCCAGGCGGCAATGTCTGGACCAGCCCCACCGGGCGACGCTATGGCAAACCCGCGGCCAGCCTGCCGATCGACACCACCGACCCGCCTCCGTTCTGACTTCGCTCGCCGAACCACCGGTAAGGACACGTTGTGACGCCCGCCCCCAAGCGCACCGATCACCGTGTCCGGCACCTATCCTGTTGCCGTCTCTCCCACTCGATCCCTTCTGGAGCGCAACCATGACCGCAGGCAGTGCCGACGACGCGTCGTCACGGCCGCGTCCACGCCCAGGGCCGAAACCGGCCGCTGAAACCGCAGTTCCGCCGCCCATCGCGGCGACAAAGCCGGCCACGGGCCAGAGCAGGAATCAGGGCCGGAAGCGCCGCCAATACGGCTGGTCGCTCGCCCGGCAAGAACCGCAGCAGCCGACCCAGGTCGTGGCGTCGGCCGGCAGTGCCATCGTCACCGTGGCCCGCGTCGGACGCCTGCTCGGTCGCTCCTACTGGAACATCGCGAAGCAGATCCCGATGGTCAGCGCCGTCGAGCATCAGGCCCAGCGACTGCGGCAGACCGCGGCAACGGAGATGTTGCGTCTTCTCGACATGCCGCAGGGCAAGTTCAGTTCGGCCACCCCTGAAGAACAACGGGTGATGATGCTGGTGCATACCGCGGGTGAGGACTCCGCTCCGCTGCGCACGGCGATGACTGAGCTGCTGGACCGCTCCTCGGAGGCGAACGACGCCGCGAGCCGTGACTACCTGTTCGGGACGATCGTCAGCCAGTTGGTGCCCGACGAGGCCCGCATCCTCGCCGCTCTCGGCGGTGGCCGGACGTTCGCCACCGTGGATGTCATCAGCAGACAGGGCACGCGATCGATCTCCCGGATAGTTCTGTCCAACACCTCGACGGTTGGCGCCGCGGCCTCGGTGGCACTGCCCGAGAACGTCGGCACGTACCTGACGCGGCTGGCCGGTTACGGGCTGCTCCACTTCGGCCGGGCCGAGGAGGAACTCTCCTCGCAGTACGACACCCTCGCCGAGGACGACCGGGTTCGGGCCGCCCGGGCGGCCGCCGACGCCGGACGGCAGGGCAACTCCAAACTCGTCCGCAAGACCGTCGCTCTCTCCCCGCTCGGCGAGGAGTTCTGGGCCGCGTGTGCGCCGACCGACCAGGGCCTGGAGCGGCGCCGGTAACGTCGCATCCGTGCGCCGTCGATCCTTTGCCGTCCTGACCGTCGCTGCGCTCGTCACACTCGGGGCGTGCACGTCCGCCCTCGATGGCTCCGGAAAGCTGGCTCCGCGAGGATCCGTTGCGTCGCCGAGCGCAAGTGGTAGCGGCCCGCGGGTCTCGGCTCTGCCGGGGCAGCCGAAGGCCAAGTTCCGCGACTGCGCCAGCGCCTTCAACCTGGACAGCCTGAGCTTTCCGGCTGGACGCCAGGCACGGCTGAGCTTCGGGTGCGCCACCATCTCCGTCCCGCTCGACTACTCGAAGCCCAGCGGCAAAACCATCGATCTGACGATGGTCAAGGTGCACGACTCGGCCAACACCAATCCGATCGGCAGCCTGCTGGTGAACCCAGGCGGCCCGGGCGGCTCGGGCATTGAACTCGGCGTCGGCCTCGCCGCGCAGCTGTCGGACACGATCTTGTCCCACTTCGACATCATCGGGTTCGATCCGCGCGGCGTCGGCGCCTCGAGCCCGATCCGCTGCCTCAGCGACACCGAGAAGGACGAGCTCAACGCCGCCTCCCCCGATGTGCGCACTGCGGCCGGGTTCAGGGAGGCCCGCGCAGCGGCCGCGAAGGTCGCCACCGCCTGCACCGACAAGTACGGGCCGGCCCTGGCCGACTACAACACCGTGCAGACGGCGAAGGACATGGATCGGATCCGACAGTCCGTCGGGGATCCGAAGATGAACTTCCTCGGCTTCTCCTACGGCACCGAGCTCGGATCGATCTACGCGCACCTGTTTCCCGGCAGGATTCGGGTGGCCGTCCTCGACGGCGCGGTGGACCCACTGACCGACGACATCACCTCGTTCGCCAATCAGCTCGACGGATTCGAGAAGGCGTTCGATCAGTTCGCCGCCTACTGCGTAAAGACCACACCGTGCAGCGACATCGGGAACCCTCGCCAGGCCGTGTACAAGATCGCCGCTACCTCGATGAAGGCGCCCATTCCCAGCTCGGCCGCGGGCGAGACCCGCAAGGCGACCAGCTCGCTCGTGTACACCGGCGTGCTGTCCGCCCTGTACTCCAGGTCGAGCTGGCCGACCCTCGGCGCGGCCCTGAAGTCCGCCCTCGGCGGTGACTCCAGCGGCCTGCTCTCACTCGCCGATCAGTACAACCAACGCAGCCCGGACGGGACCTACGCCAACATCTCGGACGCGAACACGACCATCGGGTGCAACGATTCGAAGCCCGGTCCGTCCGACGCCACCATCCGCGCCACGACCACGTCTTGGGCGAAGCGGTTCCCGATCTTCGGACTCTGGTCGGCACCGTCATTGTTCAGCTGCCAGCAGTGGCAGCCAGACCGCACCGTCGTCCCGCTCCCGAAAGCCGCAACCCCGCACACGGTGCTAGTGATCGGCAACATCAACGACCCAGCCACCCCGTACCAGGGCGCGATAGACCTGGCGAAGACGATGGGGAACGCCGAGGTCCTCACCTGGGACGGCGAGGGGCACACCTCGTTCCTCCAGGGCAGCACCTGTATCGACAATTACGTCGACTCGTACCTCGTCGACGGAACGCTGCCGCCGGTGAACACCACGTGCAAGTAAACGACGAACTCGGATTGGGAATGACCACAGTGGGAATGAATCAACCATGAGTGCCGAGCCAGTCCTGACCGTCGACGCCGAGCCAGAGCACGCCACTGCGATCGCACTCGTCCTGCACGGCGGTCGATCCAAGGGCACCGGCCGCGTCCGGGCGAATCAACTGGCCGTATTGCGGATGAAGCCGTTCGCCACGTCCTTGGTCCGGGCCGGGGAAGCCCACGGATTGGTGGTCGCCCGGCTGCGCTACCGCGTCCGCGGCTGGAACGGGACCGACCAGTCCCCGGTCGCGGACACCCGCTGGGCCCTCGATCAACTCGCCCAACGGTTCCCGGACGCACCGGTCGCACTCGTGGGCCACTCGATGGGCGGTCGCACCGCGATGTACACCGCCGACTATCCGACGGTGCGGACGGTCGTCGGTCTGGCGCCCTGGCTCGAGCCCGGTGACCCATCGGCTCCACTGGCCGGACGGCGGGTCCTCGTCCTGCACGGCGACGGCGACCGAATGACCTCGGCTGATGAGTCAGCGTCCTACGTCCGCCAGGCGGCCGCCATCGCGGAGTCGGTGAGCTACGTATCGATCCACGGTGAGCGGCACGCAATGCTGCGCCGAGCCCGGCTCTGGCACGAACTGTCGACCGGTTTCGTGCTCGCCACTTTGTGTGGTCTCGCACCCGAGGAAACCGTTGGTTCAGATTCCGCGAACTTACTCATGAAGGCGCTCGCCGGTCAGGCCTCACTGACAGTGTAAATCCGGCTCCAGGGTGCGGGTTGTGAAGGAGAAGACATGACGGTAATGGACAACCAGAGCGTGACCACTACGGGCACGGTCGCGCAAGTCGATCCGCTTCGGTGGCCCGACATCGCCGCCCTACCGCACTCCCCCGTCCGTGCCGCCATTGCCAAACGGCTGTTCCGTAATGCCGTGAGCCGGCTCCCGCTGCGCGTGGTCGAGCCCGGTGACCGTTGGTCCGGCGGCGGCACCGGTGACGACCCGGTCATGCGCCTGGTGCGGCCCGAATCGTTCTTCCACCGTCTCGGCGCCACCGGGACCATCGGTTTCGGTGAGGCCTACATGGCCGGCGATTGGGACACCACGGACCTGCCGGGCGTGCTGTCGGCGTTCGCGGCCAACATGCGCGACATGATCCCGCCCTTCCTGCACAAGTTGCGCAACGCGGTGCTGAGCGTCCAGCCCGGCCACCACGACAACACCATCGAGGGTGCGCGCGACAACATCCACCAGCATTACGACCTGTCCAACGAGCTGTTCAAGCTCTTCCTGGACGACTCCCTCTCCTACTCCTCGGCGATCTTCGACGGCGAGCCGCAGGGTTCGACCGAAGACTTCACCATCGCCCAGCATCGCAAGATCGACCGGCTGCTCGACGCCGCCGCCGTCGGTGAGGGCACCCGGGTGCTGGAGATCGGCACGGGCTGGGGTGAACTCTCGCTCCGCGCCGCGGCGCGTGGCGCCATCGTCACGTCAGTGACCATCTCCGTCGAGCAGGCCGAACTGGCCCAGCAGCGGATCGAGGCCGCCGGAGTCTCCGACCGCGTGACGATCCTGCTGCAGGACTACCGCGAGGTCGAGGGTCGTTACGACGCCATCGTCAGCGTCGAAATGATCGAGGCCGTCGGCGCCAACCACTGGAACACCTACTTCGAGACGATCGACCGTGTACTCGCTCCCGGCGGCCGCGTCGGATTGCAGGCGATCCTGCAGGACGACTACACCGTCCTGGCCACCAAGGACACCTACACCTGGATTCGCAAGTACATCTTCCCCGGCGGGCAATTGGCGTCGGTCGAAGCGATCGAACGCACCCTTGCTCAGCACACCGCTCTGCGCGTCTCGGACCGGTTCAGCTTCAACCGCCACTACGCCGAGACCCTGCACCGCTGGCGGGTCCAGTTCGAAGCCAACGCCGACGCGGTCGACGCGTTGGGCTTCGACGAGACCTTCCGACGCATGTGGTCGCTGTACCTGGCGTACTCCGAGGCGGGTTTCCGCACCGGATACCTCGACGTCCAGCAGTTCACCCTGACGAAGGCCAGCCTCTAACCGATCTCGGTCGGTCACGGTCGCTACGGTGAACCGTGACCGTCGTCCTCGGGCTGCTCGCTGCGCTGCTGTACGGCATCGGCGACTTTGCCGGTGGCATCGGGTCCCGTCGGCACAGCGCGGTCACGGTTCTGCTGTACAGCTACCCGGTCGGGGCGCTGCTGATGACGGCGATGCTGCCGTTCTTCCCAGGGCAGGTTGACTCCCGAGTCCTGCTCTTCGGCATTCTCGGCGGCCTGGCCGGTCTCGTCGGAGTGATCCTGCTTTACAGCCTGATGACCGTCGCGCCCATCAACGTGGTGTCGCCGGTGACCGCCGTGCTCGCAGCGGTCGTTCCGGTCGTGGTCGGTCTCGGCATCGGCGAGCGGCCGCACCTGACCGCCTGGTTCGGCATCATGCTCGGGCTCGGCGCCGTCGTCCTCGTCAGCCGCACCGGTGACGACCACCCCCACGGCCGGGTCGGTGCTCGCGTCCTGATCCTCGCCGTGCTGTCCGGCCTCGGCTTCGGCCTCTACTTCGTGTTCCTGGCCCGCGCCGGGGACAACTCCGGTCTGTGGCCGCTGGTGATCTCCCGCCTCGCCGACGCCGCCGTCATTGTGCCGATCGCGTTCGCCCGCGGGGCGTTCGTACGGGTGGGTCGGCAGATGCTCGGCATCGTCGTGCTCGCCGGCGCCTGTGATGCCCTGGCCAACATGTGCTTCCTGCTCGCCTCTCGCGAGGGTCTGCTGTCGCTGGCCAGCGTGCTGACCTCGCTCTACCCGGCCGCCACGGTGCTGCTGGCGATGTGGGTGCTGCACGAGCACGCGAGCCGCGTCCAGCGTCTCGGTCTGTTCCTTGCCCTGGGCGCCATCGTGCTGATCACGGTCTGAGGATGGACGTCGAGGAGGTCGTGCGTCAGCTGCGGTCCGCCGGCTGCGTGTTCGCCGAGGACGAGGCCGCGTTGCTGGTCGCGGCCGCTACCGGCGACGATCTGTCCGCCCTCGTGGCCCGACGCGTGGCCGGCGAACCCCTCGAACCGTTGTTGGGTTGGGCCGAGTTCTGCGGTCTCCGGGTGATCGTCGATGCCGGTGTGTTCGTCCCTCGGCGACGGACCGCCCTGCTGGTTCATTGCGCGCTGCCGCTGCTCCCCCGGCCTGGGGTGTTCGTCGACCTGTGCTGTGGATCCGGAGCGGTTGCGCTCGCCGTCCGCACGGCTCGTCCCGACCTCGAGGTGCATGCCGCCGACCTGGACCCGGTGCAGGTGCGCTGCGCACGACGCAATCTCGGGTCGGCCACGGTGCATGGAGGCGATCTGTTCGCCGCGCTGCCCACCGGATTGCGCGGACGGATCAACGTGATCACGGCCAACGCCCCGTACGTCCCCAGCACCGAGATCGCCCTGATGCCGACCGAGGCCCGCGACCACGAGCCACGCTCCGCGCTGGACGGCGGCCCCGACGGCGTCGACCTGCACCGGCGCATCGCCGCCGGCGCCCGGTACTGGCTCGTTCCCGGTGGCCAGCTGCTGATCGAGACCAGCCGTCGTCAGGCGGCACTGACCCGCGCAGCGCTCGAGGTCACCGGCTTCGACGTCCGCATCGAGCGGGACGAGGACCTCGACGGCACCGTCGCCGTGGGCACTGTTCGCTGAGGCTACCGGCTCAGACCGGCTCGGCGAGCCCCGTCGTGGTGTCCGGAACGACGGCCTGTCCCCTGGTCTCACGGGGGAATCTGGCGCAGTATTGGGCCGCACCGAAGGCGAGAGGGGATGCACATGGCGGGTGTACGACTACTCATCGGAACGCGGAAAGGCGGTTTCGTCCTCACCTCGGACGAGGCACGTCGCGACTGGACGGTCGATGGACCACATTTCCCAGGGTGGGAGGTGTATCACATGGCCGGCTCGCCCGCAGATCCCGACCGGGTCTGGGCGGCCCCCTCCGGCGGATGGTTCGGTCAGGTCATCCAGCGCTCCGACGACGGCGGCCGCACCTGGGATGCGGTCGGCAACGACTTCTCCTACGGCAGCGAGGCCGGTGAGCACCAGTGGTACGACGGCACCCTGCGGCCGTGGGAGTTCACCCGCGTCTGGCACCTCGAGCCCGCAGCTGGGGATCGCGACCTGATCTATGCCGGAATCCAGGACGCCGCACTATTCCGCAGCACGAACGGCGGGGATTCCTGGGAGGAGCTGCGCGGCCTGCGTGAGCACGGCTCGGGTCCCGAATGGCAGCCGGGCGCCGGCGGAATGTGCCTGCACACGATCGTGCTCGACCCGACCAGGCCGGAGCGGATGACCGCCGCCATCTCGGCCGCCGGGGTCTTTCGCACCGATGACGCCGGCGTCTCCTGGCGGCCGATCAACGCGGGCCTGCTCTCCGAAGGAATCCCGGCTCCTGCGGCATCGGTGGGGCACTGCGTGCACAACCTCGCCATGCACCCGAGCCGTCCGGACACGATCTTCATGCAGAAGCACTGGGACGTCATGCGCAGCGACGACGGCGGCGAGAACTGGTTCGAGATCAGCGGCAACCTGCCCAGCGACTTCGGTTTCCCGATCGCCGTGCACGCTCACGAACCGGACACCGTCTACGTCGTGCCCATCACCAGCGACGCCCACCACTTCCCGCCCGAGGGCAAGCTGCGGGTCTACCGTAGCCGCACCGGGGGCAATGAATGGGAGGCGCTGACGCAGGGTCTGCCTCAGCAGAACTGCTACGTCGACATCCTGCGCGACGCCATGGCCGTCGACGCGCTCGACTCGTGCGGCATCTACTTCGGGACGACGGGCGGGCAGGTGTACGGCTCGGCCGACTCCGGCGATACCTGGACGGCTATCGTGCGCGACCTGCCTCCAGTGCTGTCGGTCGAGGTCCAGACGTTGTGATCAGGGTGCGGCTGCCAGCTCCGCTACGCCAACTGGCCCGCTGCGAACGCGAGGTGCAACTGGACGCCGAACCGACCCAACGTGGCGTGATCGACGCCCTGGAGTTGCGATACCCGGCGCTGCGAGGCACCCTGCGCGAGCCGGGCACCGACCGACGACGTTCCTTCCTGCGATTCTTCGCGTGTGGTGAGGATCTTTCCCACGAGTCGCCCGACAATCCGCTGCCCAATGCCGTCATCGAGGGCCGCGAACCGTACCTCATCATCGGGGCGATGGCGGGCGGATAAGTGACTTTTGCGTCCTCGGAGTCGCGGGTCCGGCTGCGAGGGGTCACAATAGGCACATGGGTGATACGGCGTGGTTGGACAATTGTGAAGTGCGGTGTCGCTGCGGTCAGATCGGCGTCGTCACCGGAGTCGAGGGCCCGGCGGCCAATCCGGACAACGTATGGGTGAGCCACATGGTGGGGCTCAGGATGCAGACCCACATCCACCGCAGCCAGCAAATGCCCGCACTGCTGGCTCAGTTGGATCGATAGCCGCGCACAAGATCCGCGCGGTATCAGTCAGAGTTTCTGAGGCTCGACGTCCCGGTCCGGCCAGTTCGCCAGGCTGGGCTGGCTCGCCACGGGACGATCGGTGACCGGGTACAGACGCACCCTGTCTGCGGCAGACATCCGGTTGAGCCGTTGCGTGGCATGTTCGAGGCGGCTAATTCGGTGTGGCTGTAACGGGTCATCAGCACCCAAGCAGTCAAGAACGTTGGACGGCGGCGTCCTTGAAGGCCATTGTCCGCCTGACCCCAGCCACAGGCACCGCGACCTTCGCCGTGGACGCCGTCGGCACGTCCTTCGCGTCCTTGGTCCACGACGCATGCGCCCACCCCTGACACCTGTCGATCATCTGGGCACTGCTCGTGATGGAGCGGCAAGGACGACGGCTGCCACTACCGCAGGCCGACGCTGTCGTACTTCCAGAACGTGTCGTTGTAGACCAGCGCACCTCGCATCGCGCCGCTGTCGTACCTCGTCAAGAGCATCACCTGGAACGCTGGCGCAGGGATGCGGCCCGACGGCGACGTGAAGCCCAGATCTTGCGCGCCAACCCAACCGGACTTGGAGTAGTAACCGGGATCGCCCTCGAGAAAAAGCAACGGGGCTCCGAGCTGCTCGGCGGCTTCCCGTGCCCGAGTCAACAGGCAGACTCCGATGCCCTGCGACTGTCGGTCGGGCACGACCGACAGCGGGCTGAGAGTGAGGACCTCGAATAGTTCATGTGCAGCGTCCACCCACGAGATGGACAGATGCGTATGTCCAACGATGCGGTCATTCTCGACGGCCACCAGGCTTGCCTGCTTGTCCGATCGGCCGCGAAGCGCAGCAGCGAGGGCGGCTACGCGACCGTCGTCGGCGAAGGCCGCAGTGATCACTTGGGCAACCTCGTTGGCATCGCCGTCGCGCTGCTCGCGAATATCGACTGCCACGACCACATCGTTGCGCGTGAGGTCAACTCCATTACCGATGTGGCGCAGAGTATTTCTTGCCGACACCGCCCCAGCATCACTACGTATTAGCGCGGCTCTCGGTGTAGCGCACCGGTGTTGTCCATGCCGGGTCGCGATGGCGAGCCCAGTATCGACGACGCAGGTCCTCGGCGAGCGGGCCCGGCTCCCCGGAACCGACAGGTTGTCCGTCCACCGTGGTGACGGTTAAAGGGCCGCCCGCGGTTGAGGTGACAAGCACCTCTGACGCGGCTCTCAGCTGCTCTGCGCTGACAGGGCCGAGCTCGATCGCCGTATCGCTCTCCTCGACCAGTTCGATGACTGACTGGCGGGTGATCCCGCAGAGAACTCCGTGGCTGGGCGTGTGCCATGCGCCGTCCCAGTAGGCGAATACGTTGTAGCCGGGGCCCTCGGTGATTGCGCCATCAGCATCTCGCAGCACCACCAGGTCGGCTCCATGGTCATAGGCGTCGAGTTGCGCGCGATCCAGGTCGAGCCAGTGATAGTTCTTCACGCGCGAGTCGACGCTTTCTGGCGGGATCCTGGGGATCGTGCTGATCCACAGGCTCGCGCCCTGCGCTTGCTTCTCGGGGGCGGTGATCCAGACGAAGGGGACTGCAAAGCAGTAGAAGGTGTGCCGTGCGGTCCGCAGGTCACGACTGCCTACCGGCATACGCCCTCGAGTGCACGTCATCGAGACGTAGGCGTCTTGCAGGCCGGCGCGTGAGACACAGCCATGGAGAATCTGCTCCAGCTCTGTCCGGTCGTACCCGCAGTCGAGCCGGAGCGCCGTCATTCCAGCGAAGAACCGGTTCAGGTGATCGTCGAGGCGGTAGAAACGACCTTGCCACACGTGCACCACGTCGTAGGTGCAGTCCGAACGAGTCATACCGAGGTCGAGGACGGAGATCTTCGCGTCTTCGATCGCACAGAACGCGCCCTCGATGAACGCCGCTCCCCCGGGCCATTCGTCCACACCCAACACCTCCGATGGATCGCTCACAGATCAGGCACGCGTCCCTTCGCGACGACGCCGGCGAGCTCGGAAACGATGTGCTCAAGTAGCCGATGAGCGCTCTCCCGAGTCGTCAGTATCGGTTCTGCGTGAACTCCGCAAAGCTCGTCGCGGAGGACAATGGATTCGACTGCGGCCAGGGTGGCAGCTCGACGTCGCGGGTCCAGGTTAGATGGACTAGCAAGACTTCGTCGCCGACGACAACCACGACGTCGTCCTGAGGCAGCGCGCGAGCGACGACGACCCAGTTCAAGCCGAACAGACGATGACCAGGACCTACTTCGAGTCGAAGTTCATCAGCAAGCTGCGTCGCCAGTTCAGGGTCCCCGCGCAGGTCTTCGAACTCGTGCGTGAAGTCATACCCGTCGACCCAGCTCATCGGCGGACCGTATCCAATCGGCAGCGTGATCGTGACAGTGGCCGAAACCCTGCCAGGACCGGACCGGTCACGGCCCACGCATCTGACCAGGACGCCGACCGCGCTAAGCGTGCGATGCTGGTCCGATGGTGTTCAACATGAACGTCGGCGGCGGGCAGTCAATCTTCGCTCAGGCCTCCTCGCGGGTCAACGAACTCGATGCTGAGTTGCGCGAAAAGCACACCGGCAAACCTGCCAAGGACATCAAGCCAGTCGCCATCCTCGCGCTCCGGCGAATTGGCGTCAGCCTGTCCGACGCGGAGCTGGTCGCGTACGCGGACGCGGTCTCCCGCGGCGATAAGTACCAGTTCCACCTCAGCTGACACATGCTCACGAGTTGAGTCCCGGCTGCCCGGGTGGGGTTATGTCCGACGAACCGCGCAGTGAGTGGTTGTTCGACAAGGGGCTCGGTTACTTGCTGCGGATGCACACGGTGGGTCGACACCGCTGGCGCAGCGGTCCTACGCGGGGCACACGCCCCGCATCGGTGGCGTTGGGTGCCCGCGCTCCAGGAGCAGCGGCCAGGACAGAAAGCGTCTACCACCTGCGCTGCTTCGGTAGTCGGATACGACCCCGCCGGGCCGGTCTCCGTTCTGGCTGCGATCTGCGCCGTCAGTCGAGCTGTTGCGGTTCGACGGCGTCTGCCGCCGCGGGCTCGACGTCCCAGTTCGCCTGGTTCATCCGGGACGGTTGGACGCGCGGCGGCTCCCCCTGCTGCTTCGGGAAGTTCGGCGGGTAGGGAGCGTCGCCGAGCTTGCGATCGATCTCATCTCGGTCAGCCCATTCCAGGAGCGGCTCGATCGACCACACTGCGTCGTCCATGCCTGCATGCAGATCACCGAGCTGCGCGAAACGGGCCGGCATGGTCGCTATCGTGAAGTCGCGCATCTCGACGTTCGGCAGCTCGTCCCAGGTCACCGGAGCGCTCACCGGGCCCCACGGAAAGCCGCGAACGCTGTAACCCGAAGCGATCGTCCGATCCTTGGCGTTCTGGTTGTAGTCGATGAAGATCGTGCCGTCCGGGCGCTCCTCCTTCCACCAGTTGGTGGTGACGAGCTGCGGAGCGCGACGCTCCACCTCCCGCGCCAGAGCCAGCGCGGCGCGCCGAACCTCGCGGAAGCCGAAGGTCGGCTCGATCCGGACGTAGACGTGCAACCCCTTGGAGCCCGAGGTCTTCGGCCAGCCCACCGCGCCGAGATCGTCGAGGACCTCGTGCACCACCTGTGCGACCTGCTTGGCCTCGGACAGCTCGGCAGCGGGCACCGGGTCGAGGTCGATACGCAACTCGTCCGGGCGCTCGACCGCGGCCCGCCGGGTGTGCCACGGGTGGAACTCCACCGTCGACATCTGCACCGCCCACGCGATGTCGGCGAGATGGGTCACGCACAGTTCATTTGCCGTCCGGCCCGACGGGAAGCTGACCTCGACGGTCTCCACCCACTCGGGCGCACCTTTGGGGAGTCGCTTCTGGTAGATCTTTTCGCCGTCGACGCCGGTCGGGTAGCGGTGCAGCATGCACGGCCGGTCGCGCAGCGCGCGCAAGATCCCCGGGCCGACGGACAGGTAGTAATTGACGAGATCGAGCTTGGTCTCCCCGCGCGCGGAGAAGTACACGCGGTCGGGATTGCTGATCCGCACCGCGTGCTCGCCCACCTGGATCTCGGTGCTCGGCGACGCCATGGGCGAGACGGTAGCGCGATCGGCCGACACCGCACGCGCGAGTGCCACCGCGCGTCTACCCTGAGCCGTATGTGGACGGAGGAGGACGAGGACGGCGATCTGCCCGTCCGACACCCCGCCTACATCGACGGTGCCTGGGGCCGCACCGCGAACCCGAACACCGCCGACGGCGAGCTGCAGAACCTGGCCGCCTTCGGCAGCGGGCTCGCCCGGCTGTCCGGGCCCAAACGCACCATGGCCCGCATCGTCGTCTGGCTGATCCTCATCGGCACCGCGCTGACCATCATCTACGGGATCATCGGCATCGTCCGGCTCTCGTAATACCTGCATCCCGCCAGGACCGGTTACCGTCGCAGGTATGCGGAAAACGAAGGAACTCCCGCCGCCGAGCGTCACCAAGACCGACGAGCAGTGGCGCGAGCAGCTCTCGCCCCGCGAGTACGAGGTCCTGCGCGAGGCCGGGACCGAGCGGGCCTTCACCGGCGAGTACACCGACAACAAGCGCATCGGTTCCTACCGGTGCCGGGCCTGCGGTGCCGAACTGTTCCGCAGCGAGCAGAAGTTCGAGTCCCACTGCGGCTGGCCCAGCTTCTTCAGCCCGCTGGCCGGCGAGAACATCATCGAACGCACCGATCGGGCCTGGGGCATGGCCCGCACCGAAGTGCTGTGCGCGGCCTGCCACAGTCACCTGGGTCACGTGTTCAAGGGCGAGGGTTACGCCACCCCCACCGACCTGCGCTACTGCATCAACTCGATCTCGCTGACCTTCGAGGACTCGGTCGACGACTGAGCCGGGCCCTCCTGCTTGAATCATCGCCATGTCGGACTCGACGAACGCGGGCGGTTGGCTGATCGGCGACCGCTACCGCGTGATCGACCGCATCGGCTCCGGCGGCATGGCCGACGTGTTCCGGGCACACGACGACCTGCTGGAGCGCGACGTCGCGGTCAAGGTGTTCCGTACCGTCACGACGGCCGACACTGCGGCCGGGACCGAGCGGCAGCGCGCGGAGCTGCTGGCTCTCGCGCGGCTCAACCACCCTCATCTGATCACCCTCTTCGACGGCTCGGTGGATGCCGGCGACGGCCACGCCTACCTGGTGATGGAACTCGTCGAAGGCCCGACCCTCGGCGACCGCATCCACACCGGTCCGCTGCCCAGCGAGGCCGAAGTCCGGTCGATCGGCGTCCAGATCGCCGAGGCGCTGGCCTACGTGCACGCCGCAGGCATGGTGCACCGCGACGTCAAACCCGCGAACATCCTGCTCGGAGCCGGTTCCAGCGGCGGATCGTCGATCCGCGCCCGGCTGTCGGACTTCGGCATCGTCCGCCTGCTCGGCGCACAAGGCATGACGAGCGCAGACTTGACGCTGGGCACCGCGTCCTACCTCGCGCCCGAGCAGGCCCGCGGCTCCGCGGTCGGGCCACCGGCCGACGTGTACGCCCTCGGACTCACGCTCATCGAGGCCCTCTCGGGCGTCCGGTCCTTCGACGGCCCGACGCCGATGGAGGCGGTCATCGCGCGACTCGACCGCGACCCGGAGATTCCGAGCGGACTGCCCGAACCGTGGCCCGGCCTGCTGCGGGCGATGACCGTGCGCGACCCGAACCTCCGACCGAGCGCTGAACAGGTCGGTCAGGCGCTACGCACCGGCGCGGACTCGACCACCGGGTTCATCCCGGTCGCGGCCGGAGCAGGGTCGACATCGTTGCTATCGGTAGTGAGCCCGGGCCCCCCACCGGTCGCGGTGCACCGGGCACCGGAGCCCACCTTCGTCCCCAGTCGCGCGCCCCGAAGGGAATCCAATACTGGCCTGATCGTCGGGCTGATCTTGGTGCTGCTGCTTCTCGGCCTCGGGGTCGCGGTACTCATCGCAACGAACTCCGGCGGCGGCTCACCCGCGCCCACGGACTCGCCGTCCTCGACCTCGAAGACCTCGCCGAGTTCGCGGACCTCGAAATCGCGTGCGCCGAGTACCCGGAAGAGCACGCCGACGAGGTCGACGTCACCCAGCACGTCGACGTCGGCCAGCAGTGCGTCCAGCACTCCTTCGACGACATCCGCGCTCCCGAGCACCTCGGCCTCGACCAGCGCGTCGCCGTCGACCCCGGCCTCGAGTCCAGCGTCGACCTCGGCCGCCGCCGCGGCTGCAGAGTCTTCGTCCTCGTCGCCGACGAGTTCCTCGAGCCCGGTACCAGCCCCGTAGCCCTACGGGAGGGACTCGACCAGTTCGACGATCGAGCGGCGGCGCCCGGTGTAGAACGGGATCTCCTCGCGGACGTGACGGCGGGTCTCCGAACCACGCAGATGCCGCATCAGATCGACGATGCGATGCAGCTCGTCGGCCTCGAAGGCCAGGATCCACTCGTAGTCGCCGAGGGCGAAGGACGAGACGGTGTTGGCGCGGACGTCGGGGTACTCCCGCGCCATCTTCCCGTGTTCGGCGAGCAGCGCGCGGCGCTCGGCGTCGGGTAGCAGGTACCACTCGAAGGAACGGACGAAGGGGTACACGCAGACGTAATCGCGGGCGTGCTCGTCGGCCAGGAACGCCGGGACGTGGCTCTTGTTGAACTCCGCCGGACGGTGCAACGCCATGTTGG
>JBDTFN010000138.1:0-9104 GCA_039937915.1 Jatrophihabitans sp.
CGGGACCCGCTTCGTTCTCGGCGCGTGGGACGAGACGCCGTTCGGACCGATCACCGACGTCATGATCGAGCGACCGGACGGGCACCGGGTCCTGATCGCGCCCACGACGGAGGTCGGCACCTTCATCAGCGAGACCTACGGTTTCGACGAGGTCCGGGTCGAGACGGTCGCCATCCAACGCTGCAGCACCCGGTGGACGGTGACGGCAGGGACGCTGCGAGTGGAGATCGTCACGGCCCGACGCACCGCGCTCGGTTGGCTTCTCGTCGCCGTTCCGCGGCCCATCGCGCGCAGCCGCGTGTGGTGCCTCCTGATCAATCCGTTCGCCCGTCTGGTGCGGCCCGGGGTGCGCACGATCGGAACGACCGGCAACGGTCGCGAGGAGCGCTATTGCGCCCTGGACGAGCATCGCCTCTCCAGCGCACGGATCGAATGGGACGGCGTGGACCAGGGTGCCCTCGCACCGATCGACCCGCCGGTGCGATTCGGCTTCGGTTCGACTCCGCGCCACCCGTCGCTGGTCCGGGTGACCACGTACGTAGCTGGATAGATCCCGACGGATCTCGCTGGGCCCAGCCGAGATCGACGCGCATGTGACCGACCTGACCGGAGCATTTGGCACTCCCAGCCGCGCGGTATACCGTGTCCCAGCGTGTGAGATCCACGTGAGCGAACCGAGTCGAAGCGAGCAGGCAGAGCATGCAGGTGTGGGAGTGGTGTCGTCGGTATCCCCGGCTCACCGCTGGCACGGTGGCCATCGCGGTCATCATCGGCGTGCTCGGCTCGCAGTCCGGTCGGCCGGCGGCGCCGAGCGGTTCCGCGGATCCGGCGCCTGTGTCGGCCTCGGCGTCGGCCAGCCGCCACGACCTGTCATCAGCGTCCAGATCGCGCTCGGTCGCGCCGCCGGCCAGCACGATCGTTCAGCCGGGTTCTGCCCTTGCCGCACTGGCCACGATCGCAGTGCAGGGCCGGGCACCACGCACCGGATACGACCGCGCCCAGTTCGGCTCGGCGTGGACCGACGACAACGACGCAGTCTCCGGGCATAACGGCTGCGACACCCGCAACGACATCCTGCGCCGGGACCTGACCGACATCGTGCTCAAGGCGAACAGCAACGGGTGCTCGGTGCTGACCGGCCGCCTGCATGACCCGTATACCGGGCAGGTCATCGACTTCGTACGCGGACCGGACTCAGCAGCGGTGCAGATCGACCACGTCGTGGCGCTGTCGGACGCATGGCAGACCGGAGCACAGCGACTCGATCGGCGGGCACGGATCTCGCTGGCCAACGACCCGCTGAACCTGCTTGCGGTGGACGGGGCAGCCAACCAGCGCAAGGGCGACGGCGACGCCGCAACCTGGCTGCCGCCGAACAAAGCCTTCCGCTGCGCCTACGTGGCGCGACAGGTCGCGGTGAAGGCGCGGTACCGGCTATGGATGACCCCGGCAGAACGAGATGCCTCGGTCCGCGTGCTGAGCCGTTGCGCGGGCCAGAACCTCCCAGTCGCGGCTGCGATCTACACACCGGCGACCCCGGCCACCGCCGATCCGTCAATCGGGACCGCGACGGCATCGCCTACGAACTGTAAGAGCCCTCATCCCGCCGATTCGGAGAATCGTATGAATCACCACCGCATGGCCACTGCCGCGACTGTCCTCGCCGTGTTCGCGGGCTGCCTGACCAGCACCGCGGCCGACGCGAAACCGGCCCATCGGTTCCGCAACTGCACCGACATGCACCGGACGTACCCGCACGGCGTCGGCAAGGTCGGTGCACGGGACAAGACCAAGAGCAAGCCGGTGACGACGTTCACACGCAGCAACGCGCTCTACGCGGCAAATAAGGCGAGCGACCGCGACAGGGACGGCATCGCCTGCGAAAAACGCTGAGGCTGCCGACCTGAGAGATCGTCTTAATTTGGCGAAGGTCCCGCTGAGAGCCACAGGCACCCTCGTCATCCTCCGGCCAGGCTGAGACGTAGATCGTCAAGCCGGAGGGAAGCACAGTGTCGCCGCACCAACCAGATCGACCTGCGACGGGGCTGCGTCCGCGGTCAATGCTTCTCGGCGCACTGGTGTCGGTCGCGCTGCTCGCTGCAGCCTGCACCAGCGCGAACGGATCCCCCAGTCATGCGCCTGGGTCGACATCGTCGTCCGCGCGGACCTCCTCGTCTGCCGACACATCGGGGTTGGCGGCCCTCACACCCGCCGCAGGCATCGCCACCACCGGCGAGCTGATCCAGAGACAGATTCCGGGTGGAGAGTCGCATTTTGCCGCGCGGGCAGCATGGATCTACCTTCCTCCCGCCGCCATCCGCGACAAACACCTTCGGCTGCCAGTCGTGGAACTGCTGCACGGCACGCCGGGTACGACCGAGGTCTGGTTTGAGCAGGGGCTCGGGAATCTACTGCCCACCATTGAGGCGTTCGCCCGGGCGCACAACGGACAAGCACCGATCGTGGTCATGCCCGACAGCAATGGCGCGCGCGACGCCGACAGCGAGTGCATCCGGACGCCGTCCGGCGGGAATGTCGAGCAGTACCTCACCAGTGTGGTCCCGGCATGGATCGCCACGCACCTACCCGCGACCACGAATCACCGCGATTGGGCGCTCGCCGGATTGTCCGAGGGCGGCACCTGTTCGCTCATGCTCACGCTGAGGCATCGCAGCGTGTTCAACACGATCGGCGACTTCGCCGGCCAGGCGCACCTGACCCTCGGCGAGCCCGACAACCACACGCGCACGGTGCAAATCCTGTTCGACGGCTCGCAGAGCGCGTACGACTTGCACGACCCGCTGTACCTGCTCACCCACGCCGGTAGCCTGCGTGGACTCGGCATCTGGATGCAGAGCGGAGCGCTGGATCGCCAGTCCGTCATCGACCAAGCGCTACTTGCACCGACGGCCCAGGCGAAGGGCGCGACGGTGCAGCCCGTCCTATACCCCGGGCTCGGACACAGATGGCCCGTGTGGACGAACGCATTCACACGAATGCTGCCGTGGTGGTGGCAGCGAATGTCCGCGTGAGCCGGAAGCAGAGGGACTGACATGGAACCGGATTCGATTATTCTCTTGGTCTTGGTGTTCGCGCTCGCATTGGCGGGCGTCATCGCCGTCGGGCGCGCTCGTTCACGATGGATCAAGCTGCTGGGCGGGTTTCTCGCCATGGTGCTGTGTGCCACCGGCGGTATCGCCGTCGTCAACGACTACTACGGCTACTACACGAGCTGGGGGCAGCTGTCGGCGGATTTGAGCGACAGCTATCAGCCGTACTCCACGGCGATCTCCGGCTCGCGCACCGTGCACGGACTGCCGGCCGGACGGGTCGAGCAGGTCAACTTCGTCGGCAAGCGCAGCGGAATCAACCGCCCTGGGCTCGTCTACCTCCCTCCGCAGTACTTCGAACCGGCGTACCGACAGACCCGTTTTCCGGTGGTCGAACTGATCCACGGGTCGCCTGGCCATCCCACGAGCTGGATCGTGAACCTCAATATCGCCCGGACGATGGATCACCTGCTGGTCAAGCACCAGATCGGGCCGATGGTGTTCGTGATGCCGGCGATGAACGATGGGAACCGCTTTGAGGAGGGCATCGACGCGCCGCCCACTCTGGATGACACCTACCTCAGCACTGACGTGCGGACCGATGTCCTCGCCCATTTCCGGGTCGCTACCGACGCCGCGTCGTGGGGGATCGCGGGCTACTCCTCCGGCGGTTACGCCGCCGCGAACCTGAGCCTGCGTCACCCGTACGATTTCGGCGCGGCGGCAATGATGGACGGCTATTTCCGGCCGAAAGACGGCCCCGCGGCGCAGGCTGCGCACGGCGACGCGGCAATTGAAGCCGCGAACGACCCGCTGCGCGCCGCCGCCGGCCTCTCCGCCGACAGTCATCCACTGCCGTCGTTCTGGGTCGGTGCGGGAACTGGTTCCCGAAGCGACATCACGGCGGCTCGCGCCTTCGTCAGCGCGTTGCACGGCGTCGAGCAGGTGACGCTCTACACCGAAAAAGGGGCGATACACAACTTCAACGCGTGGCGGGCGGACATCCCACGGTTCCTGACCTGGATGTGGCCACAGCTGGCCCCGCCGGCTCTGCGTGTGCAGTTCCCCATCTCCGGGCCGGTGCACGACGCGGTCATCCCGATCGCTAAGCCACGTCCCTCATCCTCACCCTGAGCGGGCCGCACGCGCTCAGGCGTCAGTCGCCCGACGACGTGACGGTCCTCGCCCGGCCCGCACCGAGCAGGAGCAGTGCGGCGACCGGGACGGTAGCAAGCAACGCCAGTGCGACGTTGAACCGATAGCGGTCCACGGCCGCGACGATCCACAGTGCGGCAGCGAGGCCTACGAACGGAACGAGAGTCCGCGTCGACACCCCGGCGCGCTGCCACCATCGTTGCGTTGCGCCATCAGCTTCGGTCGAGGTCATGACCCGGCCTCCTCTGCCGCAACCGGCGCGGCGCTCGTGGGTTGTTTGACCGCTGCGCCCTCGTACATGAATCCGAAGGGGCCGGTCCGGGGGACGTGATAGGTGCGGAGCTCGGTCATCGACAGCCCGGACGCGCGGACCAAGTCCTCGATCGGTCGGTTGAGGTGACATCCGCCGGCGATCTTTCCCCATGCCGGGGTGAGCTGGTCCTGCCTACGCGAGACCCGCGGCCGCGGTGAGCGGCCGTGCTCGACGAAGCGCAGGGATCCAGCCGGACGTAGTACCCGGACGATCTCGGCAAGCGCACGCTCGACATCGGGGATCGTGCACAACGTCCACGTCACGAGTACGTGGTCCATCGAATCGTCGGCGACCGGCAGATACTCGCCGTCAAGCCCGACGTACTCGACCGGCACCGCGCTGCGGTCTACCCGCCCAGCAGCGATCCGCCGGGCCCGAGTGGCCGGGTCAACGGCCAGGACCCGAGTGACTGCGGCAGGGTAGTGCGGCACGTTGCGTCCTGTACCAAAGCCGACTTCGAGCACCTCGCCGCTCAGATCCGAGGTGACCCGCGCCCTGGTTTCCTCGAACGGTCGCCCCAACACCACATCGATCGCGCGCGGAAGGACGACGTCCTCGTAGAACCCCATGAAGGTCACCTCCGGCCCCAAGCTTAGGCAGCCGACGACGTCCTGAGCTCGGAGCGCGGGCGGATCAGACCGCTGCTGCCTTGCCGGAGGCACGCGGGTGGTGACCGGTCAGGATCTCGATGTCGTCCGGGGTGCGGCGAGCGTGCCAGAGTCCCAGCGCACCGAGGATCAGCATCACTGCGGCGGAGATGAAGGCGGCCAGAGCGGCCCACCCCGCAATGGTGGCCATGGTGCCGAAGGCGTACGCGTTGAGCAGCAGACCGCGCAGTGTCTCGCCCTTGAACACCGACTCGACCTGGCCCGCCAGTTTGGTGTTGGTCGGGTCGGCCTGTGCCGCGGAGGACAGCTGGGCGTACGTCTTACCTCCACCGATCTCGCTCAGGTGGACTTTGATGAAGTGATCGGCGTAGGTCTCGGCCTGAGCACCAGTGGTCAACTGCTGTCCGCCGTACTGACGCATCGCCGCGAACTCCGGGCCCTTCACCGCGGGGCTGTTGCTCGGCGGGAAGTAGATCTGTTGCGCGGCGAGCTGGCTGTGCACCTCGTCGCTCACGAAGTTGTGCGCCCACGTCAACAGACCGCCGGCCACCAAGAGCACCACGGCCAAGAACATGCCGACTGCGCTGACGAGCATGTCGAAGGTTTTGCGCTTCACAAGAACACTCCCGAGAGGTATCCGATTGGGATCAAATCCGCCGCTCGCCGAGTGCGGGCTGCGGAACCAATCCTGTGCGCCGGCGCCAGGTGATCACATGTGCCGTAGGTCCTACCGCGCTGCGGCACAGGTCCTACACGGCGCAGGTGACGTTGGCGGCAACGGACCCTAGGGTCGGTGCCGGGGGTCAGACGCACGCGATCCGGACAGTGTGGAGGGCATGAAATCCCCCAGCCCGGTCCGGGTCGAATCGGCGCAGGAGCCGACACGATGACCCGCCCCGGCATCCCCGCCGCGATCAACGGCGGATCGCACACACACCTCCCTCATCCGACGGGCGGGATCGGTCGATTCAGAAGGACGCACGAGTTGGTCAGCCGGGTTCGCATCGGCCGGGCCTCCGACAACGACCTCATCATCGATGACCTACTGGTCTCTGACCACCATGCCGAGTTGCACACCGAACCCAGCGGCGAGGTCGACGTCGTCGATCTAGCAAGCCATAACGGAACTTTCGTCAACGGCCATCGGATCAAGCGTCGGCGGCTCGCTCAGAACGACGTCGTCACGGTCGGTCGGCACCAGTTCCACCTCGTGGGCCGAACCCTCGACGAGTACGTCGACCACGGAGAAGTGACCTTCTCCGCGACCGGGCTCAGCGTTGTGCGCGACGGCAAGGCACTGCTGCAGAAGGTCAGTTTCGACCTCGCACCCCGCCAGTTCCTCGCGATCGCCGGCCCGTCTGGTGCGGGAAAGTCGACGCTGCTCAAAGCGCTCAACGGATTCCAACCGGCCACCAAGGGATCGGTCTCCTACTGCGGCCGCGACCTGTACAGCCACTACCACGAACTGCGCGGCCGCATCGGCTACGTCCCTCAGGACGACATTCTGCACCTCGACCTGACCGTGCACGAAGAACTTTTCTACGGTGCAAAGTTGCGGTTCCCCGATGACGTCAGCATCGACGAACAAGAAGCCCGCATTGCCGAGGTGCTCGCCGAACTGGGGATGACCGGGCAACGAGACACCCCCATCAAGTCGCTATCCGGGGGCGAACGGAAACGAGTGAGCGTGGCCCTCGAGCTCCTGACCAAGCCGACCCTGCTGTTCCTGGACGAGCCGACGTCGGGGCTCGATCCCGGTCACGAACGGACGTTGCTCGAGCTACTTCGTGACCTGACCCGCCAGGGCCGGTCGATTGTCGTGGTCACGCACAGCGTCGAAGGCATTCGCGTCAGCGACCAAAGCCTGTTCTTAGCGCCGGGCGGCTGCCTCGCCTACGTCGGGGCACCGGACGTGGCGCCGAGCTATTTCGCACGATCGGACCTGCAAGCAGTCTTCCTCCGTCTCGCCGAGGAACAGGGCGAGGATTGGACCCAGGACTTCGATAACTCCGCGCTCGGCCATAAGCGGGAAGACGACCATGTCGGCGCCGAGCCCGCCGCGGTCGCCGGTGGCGCGAACGGCACGGTGCATGACGTGCCACCACGAGCACAGAGCTGGTTAGGGCAGACAGCCACGCTCGCGCGGCGCTACACACGCATCCTCGCGAAGACGAATCTGCCCCTTCTGTTTCTGCAAGCACCCATACTCGGCGCCCTCATGCTGGTGGCATTGCCCGCTCACGAACTGAGCCCTCCGGCAGCCGGGTTGGTGCGCGTCGTCTCACGGGCTCCTCTCGTACTGCTCGTGTTGGTCTTGGCATCGTTCTGGCTCGGCGCATCCAACGCGGTCGAGGAAATCGTCAAAGAGCTGCCGATTCTGCGGCGGGAGCGAGCGGCGGGCCTATCGCTGTCGGCGTATCTCTGCTCCAAAGTCGGCGTGCTCACCGCACTCACGTTGACCCAGACCGCAGTCCTCGTGCCACTAGCGCTGGCCAGGCAAGGCCTCCCGGTCAGCGCGTCGGCTCTCGGTTCACCGTGGCTCGAGCTGCTGATCGTGGCCGCGCTGGCCGGCCTCAGCGGGATGGCCCTGGGCCTGCTTGTGTCCGCCGTCGCAGGCACTCTCGCACGAGCAGTCACCGTGCTGCCGGTGCTACTCATCCTGGAGATGCTGCTCGCGATGGGCGGCATCTTTCCCGACGTCATCGACAAACCTGTCCTTGCCCAAGCTACCTACGGGGCATCCACCTCCTGGGGCTTCGCCGCCGCCGCTTCCACCGTCGACCTCAATCGGCTGCAAGCTCTCAACAACACCACACGCGATGTGCGCGTCCAGGACCTGACCCAACAGCCACTACTGGGCCAGCTCGGCAGGCCTGACCCCGCCTTGGAAAGAACCCTCGCCGGATTGCTCAATCCCGGCGATGCGCGGTTCCGACACTCCTCGCAGGTGTGGCTGCAGGACGTGGGCGCCATGCTGGCGCTCATCGCGCTGGCCCTCATCGGCGCCGGCGTCGCTGTGCGCCGCCAGACGAATCCGGCGCGAACATGAGGTGGGCGCCGGCCCTGCTCGCAGCAGTCCTGATCGGGACAGCAGCGTGTAGCGACCAAGCCGCGAACACCGGCACCCCGGACCCACGCTGGTCGGCGATGGTCGCGACGCTGTCCGGCCCGTTCGACCCGAGCTCGGCTAACGTCTGCAACCGGGGCGACACGGGCTGCATCCCCATCGTCGAGGCAGAGATGCAGCGCAGGCTGGCCCCCCTCGCCAGGACGTGCTCCCACGAGGCACCCTTCGCACTCATGTATCTGCGGGTCACCGAAGCCGTCGCGCGCTCGGGACGGGGTCAATTCGCGAACCCCAGCTACATCGCCCACCTCGACGCGTTGTTCGCTCGCTCCTATTTCATCGCGACCGACAATTGGGTCGGGGGTCACCGGGACCGGGTGCCCGAGGCCTGGCGGATCGCCTTCCAGGCCGCAGACGATCGAACGGTTTCAGGGATCGGCGACATGCTGCTCGGAATGAACGCCCACATCAGTCGTGACCTCCCGTTCGCCGTCGCCGCAGCATGGCCAGAACTCAGTCAGGCCGCTGGTCGCAAGGCCGACTTCGACCGCGTCAACAGCATCCTGACGCAGGTTCAGGGCCCCTTGACCGCGGAGGCAGCGCGGAGGTGGGACCCCACGATCGCGACCTTCCGCATCCCGGACCTCGGACAGACCGACGGCATCGGCACGATAATCGGCCGCTGGCGGAACGAGGCGTGGAACAACGGGAAGCGACTTGCCGGCGCAAAAGACGCACGAGACAGGGCTCGGATCGCGGCTGACATCGAATCGACCGCCGCCAACAGGGCGCTGCTGATCCGGGCCGCCACCGGCTACCTCGACCTACGAAGCGATCCGGGCGTGCGCGATCGCTACTGTCGCGGCTCTACGTGAACCAGGGCGGCGTCCGGGGCTTCCCGACGTGGTGCG
>JBDTFN010000139.1:0-22401 GCA_039937915.1 Jatrophihabitans sp.
CAACAACACCGACCCGACGACGATCGAACAGTTCGTACCGCTCACCGCAACCAGATGGGTCAGGCCTGAGGTACGGAAGCGCTCCACCAGCACGGGGTCCAGGTTCGCGGTGTCACCGTCGACCAGGCCGGGCAGCAGGCCGCGCTCCTGGTCGGGCAGTACCGCGGCTGAATTGCGCAGTGCCGCACGGACCGTCCCCGCCGTGCGCTGCCACCACGGTGGCCTGCCCAGGAGCTCAGGAGGTCCCCGCTCGAACAGCGTCACCGACAGCACGCCGCCGCCGAGGTCCGGGCGCAACGACCCGCGCACCCGGACCCGCTGACCAGGCAGTACGTCGCGCCAAGGTCCCGCGTCGCCGAGGACCAGGATGTCGCCGTCACTGCTCACGGGATGCGGGCCGCCACGGGTCACGGTCGCGACGGTGGCCTCGACCGCCATTCTCGGCGCGCCGGCCGGTCCCTTCGCGGCGAGCAGACGTGGGTCACTACTCACTGTCATCTCGACGGTCACTGCGGCGTGCTGTTGCGCCAGCACGACCGTCGGCGAATTCACCCGGTGCGCCAGCATCCCCGCGAGCGGGAAGAGCACGAGCGCGACGCAGAAACACCCCAGGCCCAACGGCAGAAGCACGGGGCTGCCTGTGCGGCGCCGGGTCGCTGCGAGAGCTACGACACCGCCTGCCGTAGCAAGGAGCGCCCACCGGGTCGCTACGGCAGATCTCGCGTCGAGGAGCAGCACTACGGAGAGCCACGCCATCGCCGCGCCGGACGCCAACCGGATGTCGAGCGGTTCACCAACCGGTAGTTCGCGATTCGCCACGGGAGTGGCCGCGGGGGGACGCGCGCCCGCGGTCACACCGTCACCAGCGGCTTGAGCCGCTTAAACGTGACCGTCCCGATCCCCGACACATCGTCGAGCTGATCAACCGTGGCGAACGATCCGTGCTCGGTCCGGTAGTCGAGGATGCGTTGCCCAAGGGCCGGCCCGATACCGGGCAGCGTCTCGAGTTGGTCCAGCGTGGCGGCGTTCAGATTCACCGGCGCACCGCTGCCCGGCGACCCACCCGAACCGGCACCGGCCGGACTCGACGCCGCAGCGGGCGGCGACGGTCCGCCGGTTGCGCCGGGCCGTCCGACGGCGACCTGTTGACCGTCGACAAGTAGTGCAGCGAGGTTCAGAGTGCTCACGTCCACACCACGCAGCGCTCCCCCGGCTGCCTTCAGCGCGTCGTCCACCCGGGCCCCTGATGGCAACCGGTAGACACCGGGGCGGTGCACCCGTCCCGCGACATCGACCACAATCACCGTCGGCGTCAGGGTGGGCGCGGCAGAGACGGGCCCACTGCTCGCCGGCATAGTGGGTCCGGTTCGGACGGGTTGCCCCGACATCGCCGGTACTGCGGCTGACACCGGAATCGGGTCGGGGCGGGAGGACCGGAGCCACAAACCAGTCAGTGCGGCCGCCAGCACCACCGCCACCCCGAGCGCGAAGACGGATCGGCGCCCCGGGTCCACGTGCAGAGGAATGCGGGCGGCCAGTCGACGGCCGAGTGGTGCAGGTGCGATCGGCGGCATGTCACCGGCGCCCATCGACCCTGGCAGCGGCTCATCGAACTCGTCCCCGTCATGCGCCTGCAACAACTCCCGCACTCGTTGGGCCACGCGGGCGGACTCACCCCGAGGCTCACCGGCGTTCACTCGCAGCACTTGAACGACGCTAGGCAGCGCGCCCCAGCCAGGACCGCGAACGCTGAGTCTGTGGACCGTGCCGCAGCCTGTGCACGGCAAAGGGCAAAATGTCGGACAACCGTGCTACCAGCCCCGCTCCGCTCTGCCAGACGTGAAAGGAGTTCGGCCAGTGACCGCACACGTTCACCCCACTCCGGCGGAGATGCACGCCGACTGCGCGAACTGCGCCGCGTTGTGCTGTGTGCTCCTGCGCTTCGACAAGTCCCGCGAGTTCGCCTTCGACAAGGCCGCGGGCACGCCGTGTCGCAACCTCGCCAGCGACCTGAGCTGCGAAATCCACGCCGAGCTTCGCCCGCGAGGATTTGCCGGCTGCACCGCCTACGACTGCCAGGGTGCGGGCCAGAAGGTCACGCAACACACGTTCAGCGAAGTCGATTGGCGCAACGACGACGCCACTGTGCAGCGCATGATCGCGGTGTTTCCGATCATGCGACAGCTGCACGAGATTCTTGCGTATCTCCTCTCGGCGCGCGACGTGCCGTCCGCAGCGGAGTATCACGACGGGCTCACCACGGGGATCGACACGGTCGACGAACTGACCTACCTCGGTCCGGACGAACTGGTCGATCTCGACGTCGCCGCTCTGCGTCGGCGCTTCGGGCCGTTGCTTGAGCAGGTGAGCGCTCGCGCACGTCAACCACGTCCGGGCCCCGACCGCCGCAACGCCGACCTCGCCGGCGCAGACCTGCGCGGGTCGCGACTGGCCCGGGCCGATCTTCGCGGCGCGTACCTGATGGCCGCCGACCTGCGCGGCGCAGACCTGCGCGGCGCAGACCTGATGGGAACCGACTTGCGTGACGCTGATCTGCGTGGCGCGGATCTCACCGATTGCCTGTTCCTGACCTCGGCGCAGTTGCACGCCGCCCGCGGTGACTCGACGACCCGCACCTCCCGAGGTTCCGCTCGGCCGGCTCATTGGAGCCTCACGACGCCGAGAGCGAAGCAGACGTAGTCAGCGAGCGGCGAGCACAGTGCCGAGCACGCCCGGGCCCAGGTGCGCGCCGATCACCGCGCCGAGTTCGCTGACCTGGCAGTTCCGAATGTTCGGGATCGCGGCCTGCAACTGCTCCGCGAGCGCCTGCGCACGTTCGGCCGCCCCGAGGTGATGCACGGCCAGCTCGACGGTGTCCGTCCCAGCGGCCTGCACGGTGAGTTCGGCGAGCCGAGCCACGGCCCGCGTCGAGGTCCGGACCTTTTCGAGCGGAACGATCTGACCCTCCACCATCTGCAAAATCGGCTTGACCGATAGCGAGGTGGCAAACAACGCCTGCGCAGTACCGATGCGGCCACCGCGTCGCAGGTACTCAAGGGTGTCGACGTAGAACATCGTCCGCGTCCCGTCGACCGACGCCGTCGCTGCGCCTTGCACAGCCGCCGCGCTCTGGCCGGCTGCGGCACACTCCGCCGCGGCCAGCACCGCAAAGCCGAGGCCCATCGCCGTCGACCGGGAGTCCACGACACGTACGACGCCGTGTGGAAAGTCCTGCGCAGCCAGCGCGGCGGACTCCCACGTCCCGGACAGCGCCGCCGAGAGGTGGATCGACACGACCTGCTCCGCGCCGCCGTCGAGTACCGCTTGGAACGCTGCCGCGAACTCGGCCGGTGCGGGACGCGACGTCCGGACCGTGAACTTCTCCTTCAAGGCGCGGATTACGTCGGCGGGGGTGACGTCCCGCCCATCGTCCACGGCAGTCCGGTGCCCGAGGGTCACCCGCAGCGGCACAACGGTGATGTGGTGCTCATCGATCGCGTCCCGCGACAGGCACGATGTCGAGTCGGTGACGATTCCTACGCTCATCAGATGACGAAGTTGATGAGTCGTCCGGGGACGGCGACGACCCGGCGGACCTCGTGCCCGTCCAAAGCGGCGATCACCTTCTCATCGGCCCGCGCAGCAGCCTCCATGGCGCCGGCATCGGCGTCGGCCGGGACGACGATCACCGCCCGCACCTTGCCCTTGATCTGGACCGGGACCTTAATCATGTCGTCTACCAGCAGCGCCTGGTCGACGACCGGGAAAGCCGCCCACGCCAGCGAATCGGAGTGACCCAACCGCGACCACAGCTCTTCGGCGATGTGGGGCGCCAGCGGCGCCAGCATCAGCACCAAGGACTCAGCCACCGCTCGCGGCACGCCGCCGTCCGGGTAGGCCTGGGTCACCGAGTTGTTCAGCGCGGTGATCCGGGCGATCGAGGTGTTGAAGCGCAGCGAGTCATAACCCTCGCGCACGGCGTGGATCGTCTTGTGCAGCAGGCGGTTCAGCTCATCGGGCACCGGGGCGTCCGACACGTGTACTACGCCAGTGCTCTCGTCCACCACGACCCGCCATACCCGCTGCAGCAGGCGATAGGGCCCGACGATGGCCTTCGCGTCCCACGGCCGGGACTGGTCAAGCGGGCCGCCGAACATCTCGAACAGCCGGAAGGTGTCGGCGCCGTACTCGCTGATGTAGTCGTCGGGGTTGACGACGTTCTTCAGGCTCTTCCCGATCTTGCCGAACTCTTGCCGGACCTCCGCGCCGTCGTAGTGAAACGAGCCGCCGCGCTCGGTCACTTCGGCCGCGGGGACGTAGAAACCGTCGGCGTTCGTGTACGCCGGCAACTGCAGCATCCCTTGGTTGACCAGGCGGTGAAAAGGCTCAGACGAGGACAGGTGGCCCAGGTCGAAGAGCACCTTGTGCCAGAACCGTGCGTACAGCAGGTGCAGCACCGCGTGCTCCACCCCGCCGACATACAGGTCGACGCCGCCGAGCGGTCGGTCTGCGTTCGGGCCCATCCAGTACCGCTCGATGTCCGGATCAACCAGTGCGTCGGCGTTGGCCGGATCCAGGTAGCGCAACTCGTACCAGCACGAGCCCGCCCAGTTGGGCATCGTGTTGGTCTCACGGCGGTACTTTCGCGGGCCGTCGCCCAGGTCCAGTTCGACCTCGACCCAGTCCCCCAGCCGCCCCAGGGGGGGCTCCGGGGTGGACTCCACATCATCGGCGGCGAAGGATTTCGGCGAGAAATCTTCGGTCTCGGGCAGCAGGACCGGCAGCATCGAGTCCGGCAGCGCGATCGGCAGTCCGGTCTCGTCGTAGACGATCGGGAACGGCTCGCCCCAGTACCGCTGGCGGCTGAACAGCCAGTCACGTAAGCGGTAGGTGATCGCGCCGCGGCCCCGGCCCTCGTTCTCCAGCCAGGTGATGATGCTCGCCTTGGCCTCGGTGACGCCCATTCCGTCCAGGGATATCGACTCGTTCGCCGAATTGATCGCCGGTCCGTCACCGGTGAAAGCCTTGCCGTCAAAGCCTTCCGACGGCGCGACGGTGCGCACGATCGGCAGGTCATAGGCCTCAGCGAAGTCCCAGTCCCGCTCGTCCTGGCCGGGAACGGCCATGATCGCGCCGGTGCCATAACCCATCAGGACGTAGTCGGCGACGAACACCGGGATCTGCTCCCCGTTCACCGGATTGGTCGCGAAGCTGCCGGTGAAGACGCCGGTCTTGACCTTGTCGCCGGCCTGCCGGTCCATCTCCGAGCGGCGCGCGGTCGCTGCGCAGTAGGCCTCTACGCCCTCGCGCGGGGTCACTGCGCCGGTGGTCCAGGCCTCTCGGGTTCCTTCCGGCCAGGCGTCGGTGGTGAGCGCGTCGACCATCGGGTGCTCGGGCGCTACGACCATGTAGGTCGCCCCGAACAGGGTGTCGGGACGGGTGGTGAAAACGTCCACATCACCTACGGGGGTGGCGAAGGAGACGTGGGCGCCGGTCGAGCGACCGATCCAGTTGCGCTGCATGGAGCGCACCTTCTCCGGCCAGTCGATCTGCTCCAGGTCGCGCACCAGACGGTCGGCGTAGGCGGTGATTCGCATCATCCACTGCGGCAGAGGTCGCCGAAAAACCGGAAAGTTGCCGCGCTCGCTGCGGCCGTCGGCGGTGACCTCCTCGTTGGAGAGTACGGTTCCCAGACCCGGCGCCCAGTTGACCATCGACTCGGTGCGGTAGGCCAGTCGGTGGTTATCGATCACTTGGCGCTTTTCCAGCGCCTCGAGTTCTGACCACGGGCGATCGAACGGATTCGTCCCCGAATTGGGGTTGCGCGTGCCGGCGTCCAGTTCGTCGATCAGGTCTGTGATCGGTCGCGCGGAGTCCCGGTCGGTGTCGTACCACGCATTGAAGATCTGCAGGAAGATCCACTGTGTCCAGCGGTAGTAATCCGGATCGATGGTGGCGAACCGGCGGCGCTCGTCGTGTCCGAGCCCCAGCCGCCGCAGTTGGGTCAGGAAGATGGTCATGTTGCCCTCGGTGGTGACCCGGGGGTGCTGACCGGTCTCGATCGCATACTGCTCGGCGGGCAGGCCGAACGCGTCGAAACCCATGGTGTGCAGGACATTGTCGCCGCTCATGCGCCGATAGCGTGCGTATACATCGGTTCCGATGTAGCCCAGCGGATGCCCGACGTGCAGGCCCGCTCCAGAGGGGTACGGGAACATGTCCATGACGAACGCGCTTGGTCGGATGGCGACCCGGTCGAAGCCTTGCGAGAGGTCGCCGGACGGGTTCGGGGTGTGGAATGTCCCCTGCTCGGCCCAGCGCTGCTGCCAGGCGAGTTCGATCTCGTCGGCCAGTGCGCCGGTATAGCGGTGTTCCGGCATGTCCGCGGGACTCTCGACGGTGCTCATCGTGATTTCTTCCTCTGCAGGAGTCGGTCGTGCGGGCTTGCGGACAAGCAAAGAGCCCCTGCCAGGAGGCAGAGGCTCGCCGCGCTGTCGGACCGGATGTCCGTCAGCGCGGCTCGATAAGAAGCAGTCGACCGGTGCGCACGCGTTGAGAATACCGCGCGCGGTAACGATCCGTTCAGCGCCGGTGAGCAGTACTGATCGTGACCGCGGTGGAGACAGGAACTGGCCGGTGTCTCAGGTGCGCGCCCCACGCCCGCCGTCCGTCGCCGCCGGGCGCGGGGGCACCTAGTTGAGAGCTTAACCGCTTCTCCACGGGAAATGCACTGTCGGCGCGCTATGGCATCGGTCACCACGACGATTCGAGGTGGGCAAGAGGGGCATTCGCGGCGATTGCCTCCGCAATTTGCTGCGCGGCACGTCGCGCAAGCGACGCGTGACCGGTCGGAGAGCCTCAGTTACGCGTCGGCGTCGGTAGTTCCGTCGATAACAGCTTCGCGCGCCGGCAGCGGGACGACGGTGCCGGGCGCACCGAGGTTGTGCCCGCGAACCCGCCATACCGTCGCGCGGCCGGGAGTCTGCTCGCTGATCAATTCGGTCCAGTGGCAGTTCATCAACGGGCCGAGCGGATGGGTGCGTTGCGCTATCCCGAGCAGCGCGTTGGCCGTCGACATCGCCGTCGCGCCATGGGTGACCAGGACGGTGACCGGAACCTCCGGCAATTCGGCCAGAGCGGCCAGCGACCGCGACGCAACCTCCTCCCGACTCTCGCCACCGCGCCGTGCGACGTCCTGTCCGGCTGCCCACTCCGCATACTCCTCGGGGTAGGCCGCGGAGACCTCGTCGAGGGTGAGACCTTCCCAGTGCCCGAGCCCTCGTTCGCGGAACCGGACGTCAGTGGTGAACGGCAGACCGACGACCTCGGACACGATCGACGCGGTCTGTTCGGCGCGGATCAGGGTCGAGCTGACCAACAGGTCCGGCCGCAAGGCGGCAAGAATGAACGAGACCTCCCAGGCCTGTGCCCGACCGACATCGTCCAGCGGCGGGTCGGCATGACCCTGAAAGCGGCGTTGCGCGTTCCACGCCGTCCGGCCGTGACGCAGCAGCACCAGCCGCCGGTTGATTACTCGCTCCGCTCGGCCGCGTGCGCTGTCGCCGCGGCGTCGGTGAAGGGAATCAACGCGCAGTCCTTCCAGAGGCGCTCGAGCGCGTAGAAGGCGCGCTCCTCGGAGTGCTGGACGTGCACCACTATGTCGCCGTAGTCGATGAGCACCCACCGCCCTTCGCGATGGCCTTCGCGGCGGATCGGCTTGTGGTTCTCGCCGCGCAATCGCTCCTCCACCGCATCGACGATCGCCTCGACCTGGCGTTCGTTGGAACCGGTGGCGAGCACGAAGACGTCGGTGATCGCGAGGCGTTCACTGACGTCGATCAGGACGATGTCGGTGGCGAGCTTGTCCGCGCAGGCCTGAGCGGCCGAGGTGGCGAGCGCGATGGCCTCGTTGGTGGCAGTCATATTGAGGACGAGTCTACGGGCGGTAGAGACGGTGCTTGTTGATGTACTGCACCACCCCGTCCGGAACGAGGTACCAGACCGGCCTCGCGGCGGCGACACGTTCCCGGCAACCGCTGGAGGAGATGGCCAACGCCGGTACATCCAGCAGGGTCACCGAGTCCCCCGGCAGATGCCGGTCGGTGAGTTCATAACCCGGCCGGGTCACGCCGATGAAGTGCGCCAGCGTCAGGGCTGCCTCGGCGTCCTTCCACGACAGGATCTGGGCCAGCGCATCGGCGCCGGTGATGAAGAACAGGTCCGCTCCCGGGCATTCATCGGCTACGTCGCGGATCGTGTCGACGGTGTAGGTCGGCCCGTCGCGGTCGATGTCGACGCGGCTCACCCAGAACCGTGGATTGGACGCGGTTGCGATCACCGCCATCAGATACCGGTGTTCGGCCGGGCTGACCTGGCGCTCGGACTTCTGCCAGGGCTCCCCGGTGGGAACGAACACGACCTCGTCCAGCGCGAACAACGACGCAACCTCACTGGCTGCCACGAGGTGCCCGTGGTGGATCGGATCGAAGGTGCCGCCCATGATGCCGACGCGTCGGGCGGGCGGCGCGCTCATGCCGGGGATCTTACGAGTTCACGTCGCAGAAGGGATCGGAATCAGGATCGCAACGCGATTTCGCCGGCCGCAATCGGAGCCGGCAGCGAGGTGCTGCCGTTGAGGAACGCGTCGACATGCGCGGCCGCCGCGCGTCCCTCGGCGATCGCCCACACGATCAGTGACTGTCCACGGCCCATGTCGCCGGCCACGAACACCCCGGGGACGCTGGTCTCGTACGTGGCCGATCGTGCGACGTTGCCGCGCTGATCGAACTCGACACCGAGGTCGGTGAGCAGTCCCTCCTTCTGCGCGCCGGTGAAGCCCATCGCGAGGAAGACCAGGTCGGCCTCCAGTTCGAACTCGGTGCCCTCGACCTTTTCGAACCTGCCGTTGGACATCGCGACCTCGTACGCGGCCAACTGGGTGACCTTGCCGTCCGCGCCATTGAACTTGTCGGTGTTGACGGCGTAGACCCGCTCGCCGCCCTCCTCATGGGCCGACGTGACCCGGAACATCAGCGGGTAGGTCGGCCACGGGGTCGAGGTCGCACGCTCGGCCGGCGGACGCGCCATGATCTCGAACTGGTGGACGCTGGCGGCGCCCTGGCGGTGCGCGGTGCCCAGACAGTCCGCGCCGGTGTCGCCACCGCCGATGATCACGACGTGCTTGCCTGCGGCGTCTATCGGCGACTTCTCAAGGTCACCCTGCTGGACCCGGTTGGCCAGGGGCAGGTACTCCATGGCCTGGTGGATGCCGTCGAGGTCACGCCCCTCGATGGGCAGATCACGCGCGATCGTGGCGCCACCGGCGAGGACAACGGCGTCGTAGTCAGAGCGCAACTGCTCGACGGTGACGTCGACGCCGACGTTGACGGCGGTACGGAACTCGGTGCCCTCACCAATCATCTGCTCGAGGCGCTGATCGATGCGCTGCTTCTCCATCTTGAACTCCGGAATGCCGTAGCGCAGTAAGCCGCCGATCCGGTCGTCCCGCTCGAAGACGGTGACGGTATGCCCGGCCCGGGTGAGTTGCTGAGCCGCGGCAAGGCCGGCTGGACCGGAGCCCACGACGGCGACCTTCTGCCCGGTGTGGGCGTCCGGACGGATCGGTTCGACCCAGCCCTGCGCGAAGGCATGCTCGATGATCGTGAGCTCGATCTGTTTGATGGTGACCGGTTCCTGGCTGATGCCGAGAACGCAGGCCGCTTCGCACGGCGCCGGGCACAGGACGCCGGTGAACTCGGGGAAGTTGTTCGTGGCGTGCAGCCGCTCGATCGCCTTGCGCCAGTCGTCACTGTGGACCAGGTCGTTCCACTCGGGGATCAGGTTGCCGAGCGGACAACCGCCGTGGCAGAACGGGATGCCGCAGTCCATGCAGCGGGTCGCCTGCTCCTTGAGGGTGTCCTCGGAGAATGGCTCATAGACTTCGTGCCAGTCCTGAATTCGGACCGAGACCGGTCGGCGCTTGGGTAGCTCACGACGGGGAAATTTGAGGAAGCCCTGCGGGTCACCCATGAGTGATCGTCCTTCGCGGTCGAGTGCGTTTGCTTTGAAAGCTCGACCACGCCGTCGACACTGTTCGCAGACCATTCTAGATGTGCTTCGACACCACTTCCGCACCCAGGCCGTGCAACGACGCAGGTCTTGCCTAGTCTGTCGTCCAGAGTTCATCGCCGCTCATACCAACCGGAGGTCACCGACGTGCCGCAGCGCGGGCAGAAGCTCAGAAGGCGGTGGGACAAGGCCGCCAGCCGAGCTCGCCGGGGCGTGCTCGCCCTGCTGATGAAATTGCCCGGCGACAACTCGGATCCCGCTGCACTGCTCAAACGCTTTCCGAACGAGGCGCTGCTGCCCCTTCGCCGTAATGGGGTCGACCCGGTACCCGCACTCCGTGCGCTGCGCGAGAGTGCACCGGTCAGCAAACTGAAGGTGCCATTAGGTCTGCGTGGCTGGCTGGTGACCGGCTACGAGGAGTCCCGCGCCGTCCTCGCCGCGCACCACGACACCTTCAGCAACGACTTCGGAAACATGATCGGCAAGGTCGGGATCGCCGCCGAGCAGGATCCGGGCGGCCTCGGCTTTGCCGACCCGCCAGCACACTCGCGCCTGCGTCACATGCTCACCCCCCACTTCACGGCCCGGGCGCTCGCCCTGCAGGAACCGCGGGTGCGCCGGATCATCAACGATGCGATCGACGACGTTGCGAACGCCGGCGCGGACGGCGGGACTGTCGACCTGCAGAAGCTGTTTGCGCTGCAGATCCCATCGCGGGTGATCATGGAGTTGCTCGGCGTCGATGAGACCGACCGGGCCGAGTTCCATCGCCTGAGCACCGCCCGGTTCAGCGTCGCCGGTGGTGCGACATCGTCGCTGGACACCATTCAGCAGTCCATCAACTTGCTCAAGAAGGTCGTGTCCCAGCAGAGGATCGATCCGGGTCCCGGCCTCATCGGTTCGATCCTCACCGAGTACGGCGACGACATCGACGATGTCGAGCTCGCGGGGATGGCCGACGGCGTGCTCGTCGGCGGGCTCGAGACCACCGTCAGCATGCTGGCGCTCGGCGCCGTGGTCCTGCTCGAGGATCGGGAAGCCTGGGCCTCGCTGCACGACAGCGACGACCACGTCGAGCGCATCGTCGAGGAACTGCTGCGTTACCTGACCGTCGTCCAGGTCGGATTCCCGCGATTCGCCGTCCGCGACGTCACGATCGGCGGAAAGGAGATGTTCAGCGGTGACATCGTCGTCTGCTCGCTCAGCGCCTCCAACCGCGACGCGAGGCAGGGGCCGGGGCTCGAGCAATTCGATCACACTCGCCCCCCGACACAGCATCTCGCCTTCGGACACGGGATCCACCGCTGCGTCGGGGCCGAACTGGCCCGTCTCGAACTGCGCATGGCCTACCCCGCGCTAGTGCGAGCATTTCCCGAGATGAAACTCGCCGTCGAGCCGGCCCGACTGAACTACCGCGAGCTGTCGATCGTGCACGGACTGGAGAAGTTGCCGGTCACGCTGAGCTGAGCGATCTATCGGCCTCTCCGACGCAGAAGATGTCCTAATCCCGCCCTAAACATCAGACGCACCGCGACGGGTGCCTGACGTCGGGTTGGGTGTACCGCAGATAGACACCTCCCCTGCCCTGGGCCCGCGCTCTCATTCGCGGTGGCGGACGTCGAAACGGTGCCCGATCTTGACGACGTACATCGTCTTGGACACTTCGAGCGCAGCAGAGGGTCAGCGCAGGCCAGCGAACAGGTCGTCCTCGGGAACGGGCGCGCCCGTCGTGTCCCGCACCCGAACGAACGTCTCCACCCCCATCATTTCGGTGAAGCGCTCCCTGCCCAGTTGCAGGAAGAAGATGTTTTCGCTCTGGCTGGAGTGCGCAGCGAGCGCGTCGAACTTGGTGCCGCCGTAGGCGCTGGTGTCGACCCAGGTGGTGATCTGATCGTCGGGCAGGCCGATCTGCGGCATCGGGTCGCCCGCGTCGTCGGCCTCACCGGTGGCCCCGGTCGGGAGTTCGTCAGCCATGCCGAGTTCGCGCAGCAGCGCGCCGAACTCCTCGAACTTTGATCGCGGGACAGTGGTCCAGTAGACCTTCGACGGCAGCCCCGTGGCCTCGACCGCGGCCATGGTGATGCGGTGCGCCTGGATGTGGTCGGGGTGCCCGTAGAAGCCGAACTCGTCGTAGGTGACGACCACGTCCGGACGGTACTTGCGCATCAGGACGGCAAGCTTGGCGGCCGCTTCGTCCACGGGCGTCGACCAGAACGCGCCCGGCGCGTCATTGGTGGCCCATCCCATCATCCCGGAATCGGCGTAGCCCAGCAGTTCCAGATGGGTGACCCCGAGCAGTGCGCAACTCGCTTCGAGTTCAGCCTGGCGCATGGCGACGACCGCCGTGGAGTCGTGCGCGTCGTGCTCCGGTTTGGCCCCACCGGGCCCGTCACCGCACCCGCCGTCCGTGCACGTGACCAACACCGTTTCGATGCCCTGTTCGGCGTACATCGCCAGAACGCCGCCGGTGCTGGTGGCCTCGTCGTCGGGGTGGGCGTGCACGGCCATCAGCACGAGCGGACGATCAGGCATCGGTCCAACATAGCCAACACTCAGCCGGTCGACTTCTGCAGCCGCCGGGTCCGCCGCACCTCGCGGACGGCGAGCACGAGCGCAGCACCGCCCATGACGACCGAGACGAGCAGCGCCGCACTGTAGGCATGGCCGTAGTGCGCTGCCCGCGCCTGCCCGGACGCCGGTGCGCTTCCGGCTACCTGTCCGTAGAACACCGCGGTCAGTGAGGCCGCGCCGATCGCCGCGCCCACCCGCTGCGCCGTCTGCAGCATGCCACCGGCCGTCGATCCACCGGACACGTCGATCTCCTCCAGTGACAGCGACTGGTTCGGGGTGATCACCGCACCACCGCCGAGTCCCGCCACGAACAGTGCGGGCACCAGCAACCACGCGACGTCGGCCGGAGCGAGCACGCCGGAACTGAGCCGAACCGACCCGAGCGCCGCGATGATCCCGACCAGGAAGGTCACCAGTCCGACCACGAGCACCTGACGGCCGAACCGCCCGATCAACCGGCCGGCGACCGGTGCTCCGATGGCCACGCCGGCGGCGAAACCAGTGGCTACCAGCCCTGATTCGAGCGCGGAGAAGCCGAGCCCGTCCTGGAGGAACAGCGAGAGCACCAACGCGGTCCCGGCGAAGCCGGCGAAATACAACAGTGCCAACCCGAGTCCATCGGAGTAACTACGCACGCGGAACAGTCCGGTGTCGATCAGCGGGTAGCCACGTCGGCGTCCGGGGCCGCGTTCCCACCACCAGAACACCGCGAGCACGCCCAACGCGGGCAACACCAGCAACAGGCGGGTCGCGTTGCGGTCGGCGTCGTACTCGACCACCGGGTACAAAATCCCGCCAAGACCGAGCGCCAGCAGACCGGCACCGGGTAGATCGAGGCGCCGTGGTTCGGGCCGACGGGCGTCGCGCGGCAGCAGCCGCCACGCCAGGACGAACGCGATCGCACCGACCGGAACGTTGATCCAGAAGGTGAGCCGCCAGCCCAGCTGAGTCCCACCGATCGCGATGATCACTCCGCCGACCACCGGACCCAGTGCCTGTGCGAGCCCGACGTTCAGCCCGAGGAGTCCGAACGCACGCGGCCGTTCGCTGAGCGGGAACATCTGTTGGATGAGCCCGGAAACCTGCGGGTTGACGAGACCGCCGAACAACCCTTGTAGCGCTCTGGCGACGAGGAGCACGGCCGGGACGGGCGCCAGGCCGGCGAGGAAGCTCGACAGCACGAACCCGCCGATCCCGATGAGCAGCATCCGGCGCCGGCCGCGGTCGTCGCCCAACCGTCCGGCGACGATCGGGACGATCCCGAACGCCAGCGCGAACCCGGACACCACCCACTGCAGTTCGGCCGGGTCGGCATGCAGGGTGCGGCCCATGGACGGCAGCGCGACGTTCACGATCGTTGCGTCGAGAAGCGTCATGAACAGCGCCGCGATCCCGACCCCCAGGACGAACCACCGCCTGGGATCCGGGGCGTCGTCGGGCGGGTCGTCCACCGATGTGGCAGCGGAGAACTGGCCGGTGCTCACTCACACCATCCTGCCCCGGCCGGCGGGCGTGCATGCTGGTCACGTGCCGACCGTGACGAAGCAGACCCCGCCCCGGCGCCGGACCGTGGCCGCGTACGGACTGGCCGCGTTGCTGACCGTCACCGGCGCTCTGCATTTTCTCGCACCACACGGGTTCGAGTCGATCGTGCCCGGGTTTCTTGGCTCGCCTGCATTCTGGGTCGCGGCGAGTGGGGCCGCCGAATTGACCTGCGCGGCCGGTCTGCTGCTCCCCCGCACCCGATCCGGCGCGGGGTGGGCGTGCGTTGTGCTGTTCATTGCCGTGTTCCCGGCGAACGTCACGATGGCGGTGCACGCACTCAACGGAGACGGCAGCGTCCTGGTGTCACTCGTGCGCCTACCGCTGCAGATCCCGCTCGTACTGTGGGCCTATTACATCGCGCGGGACGACCAACCCGGCACTGTCCAGGTCAGCTCAGCGCGCTGCCCTTGAGCCAATCGGCCCACGAGACGCTCCACTGGCCGCCCTGGTCGAAGGTGATCCGTGGACCACCGGTCTGCACGACGTTCACAATGTCACCGACCCGGGAGTGCTGATAGAACCAGCGGGCGTTGTCTAGGTTCAGGTTGAGGCAACCGTGTGAGAGGTTCAGGCGCCCCTGGGCCCACACCGTCGTGTCCAACTCATGCAGGTAGATGCCGTCGGTACTGATCTTGGTCGACCAGTAGACCTTCTCCGGCGGGTAGTAATTGGGTCCGGACTTGATGCCGAAGCTGGCCGAGGACATGAGCGCCGGGTTCTCGTGGTTGATGACCGTGTAGGTGCCCGACATCGTCCAGAAATTGATGTTGGTGCCCGGTTCGTAACCGCCCTTGCCCATCGAGGTCGGCATCGTGCGGACCTGCTTGCCGTCGAAGTAGACCTTCACATGGTGAGTCTTGGCGTTGGCGACCGAGACGCGTTTCTGACCGATGGTGAACGCCACCGCCTGGTCGGACTGGCCGTACAGGCCCTTCCCCAGCCGTGCGCCATAGGCCGCAACCGTGACCTTCACCTTCGTCCCGGTCGGGTAATAGGTCTCCGGCCGCCAGAACGCGTTCTGATCGTCCCGCCAGTACCAACCCCCGGTGACGTTGCCCGTGGTCGTGACGGTCATCCGCCGCTGCGCCGCGGCCTTGTCGACCTGCTCATCGAAGTGGACGCGCACCACCATGCCGACGCCGTACGTGGCGTCGTTGTCGACCGCGCTGCCGTAGATGTCGGTGATTATCGGCTGGGTCATGTTCTGCGGGGCGACCGTGGTCACCGTGGTCTTCTTCGTCACCGGCACCCCGGCGGCGTTGACGCCCTTCGCGACGAGCACGTACCGACGGTTGTAGCCAAGGCTCTCGGCCGACGTCCAGGTCGAACTGTCCGCAGCAAGCGTGCCGCGCACGGCCTCCCCGGCCGCATTGCGCAGAGTGACCAGGGTGAGCTTCCCGTGGGCGATGCGCACCGATACCGGCGTCGCGGGGCTGATCGCGCTCTCGGCGGACTCCGGGCTGGCGGTGATCACTGCGGCCTGCACGATCTTGACCGGCGGTGTGGTCGACGGTGTGGCCACCCGTTGGCCCGATGCGGGCGCGCGGTGTGCCGAACTCGGACCCTGCGCCGTGTTCGAGGTCGTGCCAGAGGTGCAAGCCGCGACACTGAACACGACGGCGAGGGACACCACGGCCGCTGTTGCCCGCAGACCCGGGCTACCGATTCGCTGCACTGTTTGTCCCTACTTACTCGCACGCCGGTCCGACACTGTCACGCTTTCATGGGTATGACGTATTAGGACGTGCATCCGTTGTGTTCACGCCGAACTGTGATGGGCGCGTTACAGGGCTTTTTCTCAGGTTCCAGATCAATCACGCACCCTCGCTGGCGATTCCGCCCTGTGGATGACCTACTCATCCGCCCGACGATTTGGTAATAATCGGACGGTGAGACCGGAAGGCTTCGAGAACGTCGCGACCGCGCTGATGGACCCTGCCGTGCTCAGCGACTTCGAGCTCGACCTCATGGCGCACGACTTCCGGGTATGGGAGGTGCACACCGCACCCACCTTCCCCGACGGACCGAGGCTGGCCTTCCAACTGCGGCGCTCCCTCATCGAGGCGACGAACGGGGCGTGGGGACTCGCCGCTGACTGGACGGTCGTCTGGATCACCTTCGGCGAAAGCTGGCTCGACGGCGACGAACCGATCCCGTGGCCGGCGCACACCGCACTGTGGGACAAGCTCGCCGAGTACCGAGCGCACGCCCGCTACCACCTCGGGCTGGGCGGCGTCCCCCGCCTGAGCGTCCCTCGAGAAGGCGACCCGACGGACTGACCTGCATTGCTGCGGGTCCCCGGACACGGCAGGGTTCGGACTACAGGCGCGCACTGACGTGCCGGGACGGAGCACAACGATGGCGGGTATCCGCTGCGGGACGGTCAACCGGGACTACGACGAGGTGCGGGTACGGGCTGCGCGCATCGCCAGCGGGTTGGCTGCACATGGCGTCACTGCCGACAGCCGGGTCGCGATCTACCTGCACAACGACATCGCGTTCGTCGAGGCCAGTATCGCCGCAGGCATTCTGGGTGCGGTACCGGTTCCGGTCAACTGGCATTGGCACGGCGCCGAGCTGGCCTACCTGCTCGAAGACAGTGACAGCTCGGTCATCTTCGTGCACTCCGACCTCGTTCCGGTCGTCGAGGCAGTCTCCGGTGAGCGAGTCCTGGTCGAGGTCGCACGTGACGGAGTACCCGCAACCGGTCGGCATCCCCTGTTCGAGGACTGGCTGGCCGGCTTCGAACCGTGGTCCGAACCGCCGACGCAGACGCCGCAGAGCATGATCTACACCTCCGGGACGACCGGTCGGCCGAAGGGCATCGTCCGCGACCGAAGCACCCCGGAGCAGAGCCAGGCCAGCGTCGCACTCGTGTTCACGACCTTCGGTCTGCACCCAGACATGCGCACACTCGTACCGGCACCGATGTATCACACCGCACCCAACGTGCACTGCCTCGTCGCTGCCGCGACCGGGACCGATCTGACGATCATGCCCAGCTTCGATCCCGAGGAACTGCTGCGCCTGATCGAGGTGAACCGCATCGAACATTTCCAGGCCGTGCCGACGATGTTCGTGCGCCTGTTGCAACTGCCCGACGAGGTGCGGGCCCGTTACGACGTGTCCTCGCTCAAGGCGGTCGTGCACGCAGCCGCACCGTGCCCGGTCGAGGTCAAACGCCGCATCATCGAGTGGTTCGGACCGGTCGTACGCGAGTACTACGGCGGGTCGGAGACCGGCGGCTGCGTCGCCTGTGACAGCGAGCAGTGGTTGGCGCATCCGGGCACGGTGGGGGCCGCGATCCAGGACGCGTCGATCCGGATCTACTCCGTCTTCGGTGACCAACTCCCGGTCGGCGAGTCCGGCCTGGTGTACCTGCGTCCGCCCTCGACCTGGCCCAACTTCACCTACCACGGCGATCCCGAAAAGCGTGCCGCGATCGAGCGCGATGGCCACCTGCACATCGGCGACATCGGCTATCTCGACCACGACGGGTTCCTGTACCTCAACGATCGCAGCACTGACATGATCATCAGCGGCGGCGTCAACATCTACCCGGCCGAGATCGAGGCCTGCCTGCTCGAACTGGACGGCGTCCGGGACGTCGCCGTGTTCGGTGTCCCTGACGAGGTTTTCGGCGAGGCCATCGCCGCCCACGTGGAGGCCGACGGCATCACCGAGGACGACGTCCGCGCCCACGTGCGCGCCAACCTGGCCGGTTACAAGGTCCCCAAGCTCGTGGTCTTCGACGACCACCTGCCCCGCGAGGACACCGGCAAGCTGTTCAAACGGCGGATCCGTGAGCAGTACTGGCCCACGCCCGCCTGAGCCGCCCCTCGGGCTCAGACCAGCCGTAGGGACGGCATCCGCAGCGGACCGCCGCCCGGCAGGCCGACGGACTCGGCCAGCGCGGCGAGATCGCCCCAGCCGCCGAGCGACATCGTGGCGGCGAGAGCGCGCGGATCCTCGCTGGACTTGGCTCGGCCGAGCTTGGCCAGCGGCGGGATGTGCAGCGCCGCCCGCACCGGCGCGTCCGTCGGCAGCCCCGCCTTCTCCCGAGCGATGCCGGCGGCGTCGCGGAGACCACCGAGGACGTCGACGAGACCGTTACCCGCCGCATCGCTGCCCGACCACACGCGGCCACGCGCGACCTCGTGCACCGCGTCGTAGGTCATCGATCGACCGTCGGCCACCTTCTGCACGAAATCGGCGTAGATACGGTCGAGCATCGCGGCCAGCCGGGTCCGCTCATCATCGGTGAAACCGCGCCGCAGCGAGAACATCCGCGCGCCCGGGCCGTGCTCGACCGCCCCGGTGGACAGGCCCAGCTTCTCGAGCAGCCCAGAGACGACGATCTTCCCGCCGAACACTCCGATCGACCCGGTGATCGTCATGGGCTGGGCGACGATGACGTCAGCCGGACAGGCGACGTAATAGCCGCCGGAACCGGCCACCGTGCCCATCGACACCACGACCGGTTTCCCAGCCTCGCGCAGTAGGCCCACTTCTCGCCAGATCGTGTCCGACGCAACCGCGGAACCGCCGGGCGAGTCCACCCGGAAAAGGACCGCCCTGGCGTGTTCGTTCTCCCGCGCTGCCCGGAGCGCGGCGCTCACCGTGTCGCTGCCCAGCTGCGAACCACGCGGGCCTTGCTTACTGCGACCGGCGACGATCTCACCGTGCGCCTCGACCAGGGCCACGAAGTCCTTGTGCCGTTTGATCAGGGACGCGGCCGACCGCCTCGGCGTCCACTGATCGGCGAAGAGCAGGTCGACGTGATCACCGAGACGAGCGCGCAGGTCGGTGTACACCTCATCGCGGTAGCCGATGCGGTCGACCAGTCCGGCCTCGACCGCCTCAGCGGCGCTGAGTGGTGCTCGCGCAGCCGCAGACTCGACCGCCGCGGCGTCCATCCCACGCCCGGTCGAGATGGCCTCGACCGCGGCGGTCCAGGCTGATTCGGCGAGGCGATCGACGGCCTCGCGATGCTCGGGGGTGAACTCGGTGCGCATGATCCGGTCAGCGGCGTTTTTGTACTCGTGCCGCTTGTCGAGTTCCGGTTCGATCCCGATCTTGTCGAGCGCGCCGCGCAGGAACGTCGTCTCCGACCCCACGCCGGTCAGCCCGATCTCGGCCGAGGGCTGGACCCAGACCTCGCTGCACGCCGAGGCCAGCACGTAGTCGACGGTGCCGCTGCCGCCCTCGCCCAGGGTTTCGGCCCAGGCGACGGTCGGCTTCCCGGTCGCCGCGAACACGGCAAGACCCCCGCGGATCTCCTGCATCGTTGCCCACGGCAGCGGGGCGCCGCCGACCTTGACGATCAGTCCGCGGACCGCGTCATCGCCGCCGGCCTCGTGCAGCGTGCGCAACACCGCGCGCAGCCGGGGCCGGTGGCGGGATCGCACCCTGCCGACCAGATCGCCCGGCTCGACCTCGATCGGAGCGGTTGTCAGGTCGAGCTCGAGCAGCAGCGGCTGGCGGTGTCCGGGCAAGGAAGGCATCACCCCACGCTACCGACGGATGGATTCAGGGGCGCCGCTCGGCCAGCGTCCTGTCATCCCGCTCGGCGAGCGCGTCGACGACCGTCGCACCGGCCTGTACCCAGGCGTTGCGGGTCGCCGGAGCGAGAGCGGTCCAGTTGATCGGGCCACCGTGGGCAAGCTGTGCGTCGTAGGGGATCTCGATCACCGCGCGGGTCCGGGCGCGGAAGTGTCCGAGCAGCTGTTCGCGCACCACCTTGTCCGAGGTCGGGTCTGCCGCGGAGAGCACCGTGACGGCATTGCGGGCGAGTTCCTCGCGCCCGGTCTGGGCGAGATGGTCGAGCACCCAAGATGCGCTCCAGCCGACGTCACGCTGATACGTCGACACCACGACGACGAGATCCGCGGCGCTCACCGCGGCCTGCCAGTTCGGCGACCGGACGTTGTTGCCGGTGTCGACCACGATCATCCGGTAGAAGCGTTGCAACACCTGGTGCAGCCGCTGGAACTCGTTCTCGCCGATCTGGGCCATGTTGCCGGGGTTGTCGTCGCTGACCAGCGCATCGAAGTGGGCGTCGGGCTGGGCGCGGACGTAATAGCTCAGGTCGCCCACGCGGGCGTCGTAACGCTCGAAGGCGGGCAGGTCGCTGAGCAGGTCCCACACCGTTGCGCGCTGATTGTCCGGATTGTTCACACGGACCGCGAGGGTGCCGCGCGTCTCGTTGTCATCCCAACCGACGACGTAACCGCCACGGTGAGCACCGAATGCGGCGGAGAGGCAGATCGTCGTCGGAGTCTTCCCGGCGCCGCCCTTGGGCTGGACGACCACGACGGTCATCGGCCGGGAGAAGCTGCGCTGGATCCGTTGGATCGCCTCCCGGGCCGCGACCTCGACCGGTGCCGGCTTCGCCTTGATCAGTCCGCCGCTGCCGCGATTGACCTTGCCGCGCCAGCCCCAGCTGGCGGGGTCGGCCGTGACGTCGGGCTGGTTCGGGACGAGCAGGTCCTCCGGGCGCGGCGCGGGCGGCGGCTGGTGGTACGCCGTGGGTTGCTGTTCCTGCGGGTAGGGCTGCGGTGCGCGCTGCTGCGGTGCTGCGTCCTGTGGCGCGGTGCTCTGCGATGGGGAGTAGTACGGGTCAACGTAGGGATGGTCCTGCGGAGGCAGATCCGGCGTTGCCTGCGCAGGCGGCGGCCCCTGCGGATCGAAGGTTGGTAACTGTGAGCGCTGGACGGTCTGCTCGGTGAAGGGCGACGGTGGCTGTCCGGTGGGTGCGCCGAACGGCTGCGGTCCGGTCGGCGGAGGGTCCACGAAGGTCGGCGGCTCGGGGAAGCCCGTCTGATCCGTGAACGCCGGGACCTCGGCGTTCACCGGTGGTTCTGCGTAGGGCGGCGGCTGACGGTCGTACACGGGTGGGCGGGTCTCGTAGGCGGCGGGCTCGAAGTACGGCTGCGGGCCGGTTTCGCTGCCCTGAGCCAGCGGGCTCGGCGGTCTCCACGATTCGTCGTCGCGGTGCGCATGGCGTGAACCAGACGGCGCATCGTGCTCACCGTCGGCGGTCAGTTGGTGCTCGCTGTTCGCTTCCTCGCTCGTCACGTATCGCTCACCCTCAACTGTCTTCGACGGATTCTTCGACCCGGCGTGTCATGTGCCCATTCGATCACGTGATCAAACTCGACGTCGCAGTACGGCATCACCGCCAGCCACGAGGTCGACCATCCGGCGACGTCGAGCCGGGCGTCGGCGAAGGCCGCGCGCGAACGTTGTTGCTCCTGGCCGCAGGACGGATCGTAGAGCGAAAATTGCTCGTTGTCCGCGCGGACGACGAGCACGACATGACGGGGCAGGCTGCGGTTGCCGATGAACATCGGGACGGGCCACCCCGCGCCGACCGCAGCCACCACAGCGTCATATAGGCCGCCAGGATGACGCGGATCGACGACGGCACTGCGTCGAACGACGAGGCGCTCGGCACCACCGGACGCGGCGAGCAACCGGGCCAACGAATCGGGTCGAGTCCCCCACATCCGAGGCCACGGAAGCTGAGGTCGACCGGCGATCGTCGGGGCCCCGCTCCGACGATGCGCGTCAAGACAGGCGCCGGTGAAAGCGCCGAGCGGGTCCTCGACCCCCAGGATCGTGCTCGCGTACACGGGGTCACCGATCATGCGAACCAGCGCGTACACCGCCGACCCGCAGGTCGTCGAGTCGGGCTGAATCAGTGGTCGGGACGGCAACGAGGCGAGCACGTCCTGACCGCCGGCCGTGAGCAACGGCCCACGGACGAGCGACGACGCCCGCGGCGGCCGACGGAGCCGCGCGAGCAGCGAACGCAGGTGATCGGCTACCAGTGCACGCCCCGCAGAATGTGGGCGAACGCGACACTCTCGGGCGACGGCTGGTCGCCCTTGCCCTCCTTCGATCCGCCCTTGGCCGCGTGCGAATCCGGGAACAGCTTGTAGCCGGCGTTCAGCACGACGTCCACCCCGCGCGGAGCGACCTGGTAGGCCAACGCACCGGCGTTACCCAGCGGCGTCCCGATGTGCTTCGGCTTGCGGATCATGGCCTTGCAGATCATGTCCGCGGCCTGCGGCGGGGTCATCGTCGGAAAGCGGTCGTACATCTTGGTCGGGGCGATCATCGGGGTACGCACGAGCGGCATGTGGATCGTGGACAGGTGTACCCCGTCATCGATGACCTCCGAGGCGATGCAGCGTGAGAAAGCGTCCAGCGCCG
>JBDTFN010000140.1:0-27553 GCA_039937915.1 Jatrophihabitans sp.
TACCAGAACCCGGGCGACAACTCGCCCGCCGCTGACTGAACCAGCTCGGCCGCTCGGCCGGCACCCGTCAGGTCCGAGCTGATTCCGCTCCGCCGCAGTCCCGAACGCGAAAGGTCACCACGATGTCCGAGAATTCCCGCCGCAACTTCCTCAAGACCGCCTCGATCGGCGCGGCTGCCGTCGGCACCGCCGTCGTCGTTCCGGTCGCCGCTGCGCAGGCCAAGACCCCTACCCACGAACTGGACTCGGGGCCCGCCCACGCGGGTTCCTTCACGGTGTGGGTCAAGAACGCCGACACCGGGACGATCGCCGTCATGGTCGGCGAGTCCGAAGTCGTCTACACCGATCGCAAGCTGGCCAAGCGGCTTGCGCGCATCGCCGCCCGCGCGAAGGCCTGACCCGCACCCGAGCCTGCGTTCACCCGCGGACCAGTTCAGAGAGGTAAGGCATGTCGTCTCACAAGGAAGCCCCCGGGATCGCGAATGATGCGGCCGCGGACAACACCGACGTCTACGCGTTCGTCAGTCCGGATGCGCCGGACACGGTCACCCTGATCGCGAACTTCGTTCCCCTGCAGAACCCGGCCGGCGGGCCGAACTTCTACGAGTTCGGCGAGGATGTGCTGTACGAGATCCACGTCGACAACAACGGCGATGGCGTCCCGGACCTCACCTATCAGTTCCGGTTCACCACGAAGGTCGGCGATCCGAACACGTTCCTGTACAACACAGGGCCGATCAAGTCGATCGGCGATCCCAACTGGAACCGCAAGCAGTTCTACACGGTGTCGAAGAAGATCGGGGCCGCGCCGGCCATCCCGCTGACGCCGAACAACCTGGCCTGCCCGCCGTGCAACATCGGACCGGCGTCGACCCCGAACTACGGCGATCTGGCCAAGGCCGCGATCCACACGCTCACCACGGGCGAGAAGGTATTCGCCGGTCAGCGTGCCGAGGGCTTCTACGTCGACCTCGGCGCCATCTTCGACCTCGGCATCCTGCGGCCGTTCCTCGCCGCACACCTGGCCAAGATGCCGTCGGCACCAGGGATCAACTCGACCAAGGCCGTCAACATCGACACGATCGCGATCCAGGTCCCCAAGAGCGATCTGATCACCGGCGACGGGACGACCACGACGAATAAGAACAACATCATCGGCGTCTATGCCTCGGCTAGCCGGCCGACGGCCCTGCGGTACAACACCGACGGCACCAAGACCGCGTCCGGTGCGTTCGTCCAGGTCTCGCGCCTGGGTAACCCGTTGTTCAACGAGGTCCTCATCCCGATCCCGAAGAAGGACGGCTGGAACTCCGACAAGCCGGTCAACGACGCAACCTACGTCCCGAACGTGGCCAAGCCCGAGCTGGCGAGGCTGCTCGGCGTGCGCTACCCCGGTGTCTTTCCGAACCTCGGCAAGTACAAGAAGGACCGGACCGACCTCGTCGCGGTCCTACTGACCGGTGTTCCGAAGGGCATCGTGCCCGGTTTCGACGGCAACTACCCGAACGCCGCGACGTTCCCGGGGCCGGTTCGGGCCGACCTGCTGCGCCTCAATACGGCCATCCCGCCGAAGACGAACAAGCCCAGCAACCTGGGGCTGCTCGGTGGCGACGTCGCCGGCTTCCCGAACGGTCGACGGGTGTTCGACGACGTCACCACCATCGAACTGCGCGCGATCGCGGGCGCGATCCTGCCGCTCGTCGACCCGAGTTTCAAGTCCGACGCGGCTGCTGGGGCGATCACGCCCGGGCTGACCTCGTCCAACACCGACGTGACCGCGAGGAACACCGTCCACTACCAGGACACATTCCCCTACCTGGGCACTCCGCACAGCGGTTATCGCAACCCGTCGAACAACGATCCGGCTCCGGACCTCGGTGCGATCAACCGTCCGCCCAGCACGGGGACCACCCCGGTGGGCGCCCCTGAGACCGGACTCGGCCCGCAGGCCGAGAAGAGCCTGAGCACCGGCTTGCTCGCCGGCGCTGCCCTGGCGGTGGCCGGCGTGGCCGGTGCCGCAGGGGTCGCTGCCCGTCAGGGCGTGCTCTCCGGTGCGGGATCGATGTCGGCGCGGCCGAGTCCGGCTCCGCGGCACTCGGCGGAGGATTCCGAGCGGGAGTCCGGAGAGTGACCGAGCAGAGCCAGCTCGGTCCCAGCTACGACGGGACGGTAGTGCTCGACATCGGTGGTGACGTCGGCGCGCTGATCATCCACACCGGTGCCGACCTCCACCTGGCCGAGATCGAGGTCAGTCGCGTCGACGGTGGACTGCCGTTGCCCCACACCCACGACGGGCACACCCACGACGGGCACACCCATGCCCAGCCGGATCCCACGCGGACCCACGTCGCCGTCCGCGAGCGACGTGGGTCGACGGGGGTTCGCTTCGCCGCGATCTACCCTGGCCTGCGCGAGGGCGTTTACACGGTCTGGGGGCTCGACGGTGCGGTACGTGACGCGGTGACCATCGAAGGCGGCGCGGTCGCTGAACTGGACTGGCGCTGAGCGGATCGCTCGACGAAGGTGTGGTGACGTGAGCGGAAACCATCGACCGCCCTGGTACGGCGTCGCGATCGCGGACTGGTCGCGACAGCGAGTGGTGACCGTCGGCGCCCTTGCGGTGATCGTCCTGGGCGTGGTCTTCGCCCTGCTCACCGGCGCGACCTCCGAGCGTCCCGTTGCTCTACCGCCGACCCCTCCTTCGCCGACCACCCTCACCACGACGCCGGCCGCGACGTCTGCGAAGCCCGCGAAGTCCGCCACGAGCGTCCCGCACACGGAGCCGCTCGCCCCGCTGAAGTGCAGTGAGCCCGCGCGTAGCGGTGGTGGCGTCGGTCCGTTCCAGATCTGTATCCCGACCCTGCGCGTCGACACCGCCGTGATGTCCCTCGGGCTGAACAAGGACCGCACCGTGCAGGTGCCGCCGTTGTCGCGGGTCCAGGACGCGGGTTGGTACCGATATTCGGCGGCGCCCGGTGAGATCGGTCCGACCGTCATCCTCGGACACGTCGACTCCGCCCAGTACGGCGACGGCGTCTTCTTCCGTCTCGGCACGATGCGCGCCGGTGACACGGTGGTGCTCTCACGCGGTGATGGAAAGGTCGCGACCTTCCGGGTGGACCGGGTCGAGGAGGTCTCCAAGCGTCACTTCCCCACCGGGGAGGTCTACGGGGCGACCTCTGGGCCGGCGATTCGCCTGGTCACCTGCGGAGGTCGTTTCAACTCCGCCACCGGTAGCTACGAGGACAACATCATTGCCTTTGGGACCCTGCTGTCCCTGCACAGCCGCTGACACGCGGTGCGCTCACGATCACTCGGTCGTGCTCGCCCGGTTTCCGCTGACCGCGATCCCCTCGCCGGCAATGTCGGCGCACAGAATGCCCGCGTCCAGGTGTGCCGGCCAGCGCAGCGAGACGTGGATGTCGATGTCGTAGAACTTCGTGAAGGCCATGGCCGAGATGACCCACGGTCCGCCTGATGACCGCGACGTCGACCGGACGTGGTAGGAGTTCTCTGCCCGTGCATCGACCGAGCGCAGACCGACAATGCTGCGTTCACGGTCGTAGAGCAGTTCGACCGCGTCCGGTGCGTCCAAGGCCAGGTAGGCCGACCGGTTGAGGGAGATCGTCCCGCGCTTGTGCAAGGTGATGTGCGGATCGGCCTTGAGAGAAAGCATCTTGCGGCTGAAGCTCTCGAAATTCGGCATGACCACGTCTCTGTGCGCGCGTGACCGCCGTACCTTGCTACGAGCAGTCCTTGCCAACTATTCGTGCCTCACGGCCGGTTTAGTTCCGTTGGCGACGATACGCACAGGACATCACATCTTCGTTGGTCAGACCACCGGGTCGTCATCGACGATCCACTGATCGGCAAGCCCGGCCACCTCGAGGATGCGTCGCACCGCATGCGACGGTCGGCGCAGGACCAGTCGACCCCCCGCGTCATTGAGATCGCCGGCCAGATTGATCAGCGCACCGATCCCGGTCGAGTCCATGAAGGTCACCCCGGCTACGTCCAGCACCAGTTCGGGAATCGCGTCGCTGACCGCCTGTGCTGCGGCCGCGGTCAGTCGATCCCGGCTCGCGATGTCGATGGAACCGACGACGCGGAGCACAGTGCGCTGCGGATCGGTGGATTCGGTCGTCACGTCGAGTTGCATGAAACGAACTTACCGAGGGGGCCACGACGACTGCGGGCGGTGCCCCTATTCGTCCTCGGACCGGTAGCCGAGATTGGGTGCGAGCCACCGTTCGGCCTCGCGCAGCGTCCACCCCTTGCGCTTCGCGTAGTCCTCCACCTGGTCTCGGCCGACCCGTCCGAGGACGAAGTACTGGGACTGGGGGTGCGAGAAGTAGAAGCCGCTGACCGCCGCGCCGGGCCACATGGCCATGCCCTCGGTCAGTTCGATGCCGGTCCGTTCGTGGACGTCGAGAAGGCTCCAGATGGTTTTCTTCTCGGTGTGCTCGGGGCAGGCCGGGTAGCCCGGTGCGGGCCGAATTCCCTGGTACTTCTCCTTGATCAGCTCCTCGTTGGTGAGCTGCTCGTCGGTCGCGTAGCCCCAGAACTCGTGCCGCACGCGCTCGTGCAAGCGCTCGGCAAAGGCCTCGGCCAGTCGGTCGGCCAACGACTCGAGCAGGATCGCGCTGAAGTCATCCAGCGCCGCCTTGAACTCCATGATCTTTTCCGTGGCGCCCAGGCCGGCGGTCACGGCGAACGCACCGACGTAGTCCTGCAGACCGGTGGACGCGGGTGCGATGAAGTCGGCCAACGAGCGGTGCGGGATGCCGGGGCGGTGCTCGGTCTGCTGGCGCAGGTGGTGCAGCGTGGTGAGGACCTCGCTACGCGACTCGTCGGTGTAGAGCTCGACGCTGTCGAAGTCGATCGCGTTGGCCGGGAACAGGCCGATGACGCCGGAGGCTTCGAGCCACTTCTCCTCGATAAGTGTGTCGAGCATCTTCTGCCCGTCGTCATAGAGCTTGCGTGCCACTTCGCCGGTCGTCGGGTTGTTGAGGATGTCGGGAAACTTGCCCTTCATCTCCCAGGCGTTGAAGAAGGGCTGCCAGTCGATGTAGCGCCGCAGTTCGTCGAGGGGGTAGTTGCGGAACGTCTTGATGAACTGGGTCGGCGTCCCCGACCTGTGGAAGTCGTCGGTGTGCATGTCACGTGTCTGCTGGCTGATCAGGTGAGGACGCAGTGGACGGTAACCCGCCCACTCGATCGGTGTGCGGTTGTCGCGTGCCTGCTCGATCGGCAGGATCACCTTCTGGTCCTTGCGCGCCTCGTGCCGCTCGCGCAGCGAGTCGTAATCCTCCTGCAGGTCGGCGAGCAGCTTCGGTCGCTGCTCGTCGGACAGCAGCGCGGCCACGACAGGAACCGAGCGTGAGGCGTCCTTCACCCAGACCACCGGGCCGTGGTACTTCTTGTCGATCTTGACTGCCGTATGCGCGCGCGAGGTCGTCGCTCCCCCGATCAGCAACGGGATCTCAAGACCCTGTCGCTCCATCTCCGCGGCGAAGTTGGCCATCTCCTCCAGCGACGGAGTGATCAGACCGGACAACCCGACCAGGTCGGCATCGTGCTCCTTGACGGCGTCGAGGATCTTCTGTGCCGGCACCATGACGCCAAGGTCGAAGACGTCGTAGTTGTTGCACTGCAGGACGACTCCGACGATGTTCTTGCCGATGTCGTGGACGTCGCCCTTGACCGTGGCCATGACGACCGTGCCATTGCTGCGTCCAGCGTCCTCGGGCGACTTCGTGGCCTCGATGTAGGGGATCAGGTAGGCGACAGCCTTCTTCATGACGCGGGCTGATTTCACGACCTGCGGAAGGAACATCTTCCCCGAGCCGAACAGGTCGCCGACGACGTTCATCCCGTCCATCAGCGGTCCCTCGATGACCTCGATGGGCTTGCCGCCGCGTGCTTCGATGTCCGCACGCAGTTCTTCGGTGTCGGTCTCGGCGTAGTCGTCGATCCCCTTCACCAACGCGTGGGTGATGCGCTCACCAACCGGTAACGACCGCCATTCCTCGTCGGCGACCTCACGCACCTGCCCTGAACCGGCAAAGCGCTCGGCAACCTCGAGCAGACGTTCGGCAGCATCCGGACGTCGGTTGAGCACGACGTCCTCAATACGGTCCCGCAGTTCGGGATCGACCTCGTCGTAGAGCACGAGCGCGCCCGCGTTGACGATTCCCATCGTCAGCCCGGCCTTGATCGCGTGGTAGAGGAAGACCGCATGGATCGACTCACGGACCGCGTTGTTGCCGCGAAAGGAGAAGGACACGTTCGAGATGCCGCCGGATGTCCGTGCGCCGGGCAGGTTCTCGGTGATCCAGCGCACGCCCTCGATGAAGTCGAGGCCGTAGCTGGCGTGCTCCTCGATTCCGGTCGCCATGGCAAAGGCGTTCGGGTCGAAGATGATGTCCTCGGCGGGGAAACCGACCTGGTCGACGAGGATGTCGTAGGCGCGTTTGCAGATCTGCTTGCGCCGTTCGAGATTGTCGGCCTGGCCTTCCTCGTCGAAGGCCATGACGACCGCTGCGGCCCCGTACTTGCGAACGAGTCGGGCGTTTTTGATGAACGCCTCCTCGCCCTCCTTCATGGAGATCGAGTTGACGATCGACTTGCCCTGGACGTTCTTCAGGCCCTCCTCGACAACCTCCCATTTGGAGGAGTCGATCATCACCGGTACCCGGCAGATGTCCGGTTCGCTGCCGATCAGGCGCAGGAAGCGCTGCATCGCGGCGACGCCGTCGATCATGCCCTCATCCATGTTGACGTCGATAACCTGCGCGCCGCTCTCGACCTGTTGGCGGGCGACCGACAGCGCCGTGCCGTAGTCGCCGTCCTTGATCAGCCTGCGGAACCGCGCCGAACCGGTGATGTTGGTGCGTTCGCCGACGTTGAGGAACAGCGAATCGTCATCGACGGTGAGCGGTTCGAGCCCGGACAGCCGTAGCGCAGGTGCGATCTCGGGCGGGATCCGCGGCGTCTTTCCCTCGAGTCGGTCGGCGATGGCTTCGATGTGGGCCGGCGTCGTGCCGCAGCAGCCGCCAGCCATGTTGATCAGTCCAGCGTCCGCGAACTCGGCGATGATCTCGGCGGTCTCGTCGGGCTCCTCGTCGTACTCGCCGAAGGCGTTGGGGAGACCGGCGTTCGGGTAGGCGTGGACGAAGCAGTCCGCGATCCGGGACAGTTCGAGCACGTAAGGACGCAGATCGCGTCCGCCCAGTGAGCAGTTCAGCCCGACGATGAGCGGGCGGGCATGCCGGACGGAGTTCCAGAACGCCTCAGTCGTCTGGCCGGTCAACGTCCGGCCGGAGGCGTCGGTGATCGTGCCCGAGAGCATGACCGGCCAGCGGCGGCCCTGCTCTTCGAACAGCGTCTCCACGGCGAAGATGGCGGCCTTGCAGTTGAGGGTGTCAAAGATGGTCTCGATCATGAACGCATCGACGCCGCCGTCGATCAGGCCACGGGCCTGCTCGTGGTAGGCCTCGACCATCGTGTCGAAGTCGACGTTGCGTGCCCCCGGGTCGTTGACGTCCGGCGAGATCGACCCGGTCCGGTTCAGTGGACCGATCGCGCCGGCCACCCAGCGCGGCTTGTCCGGGGTCTGCTTGGTCATGGCGTCGCACGCCTCGCGAGCGACCCGCGCCGCGGCGACGTTCATCTCGTAGGCAAGGTCCTGCATGTCGTAATCGGCGAGCGAGATCTTCTGGGCGTTGAAGGTGTCGGTCTCGACGATGTCGGCGCCGGCCTCGAGGTACTCGGTGTGAATGCCGCGGATGAGGTCGGGTTGGCTGAGCACTAGCAGGTCGTTATTGCCCTTGACGTCGCTGGGCCAGTCCGCGAATCGCTCACCGCGGTAGTCGGCCTCTTCGAGCTTGTGCCGCTGGACCATCGTCCCCATCGCCCCGTCGATGATGAGTAGCCGGTGCTGCAGCGCGGCGGTCATTTCGGCAGTGGCGTCAGGGCGGTGAGAGTAGGCATCGGGCACCGGCCCAGTCTCTCACTCGTGTTGTGACGATGTGGGGTGAACCGTCAGCGCTGTGTCAGTCGTCGCGGTGACGGACGCTCCCCGGCCGGGAGCGCGTCGGCCAGCGTCCTGCGCCGCGGCGGTCGTAGGGTGATCGCATGACGGCCCGAGCGCACTCCGAGGTCACCCGGTGACCCGTCCTGACACCACCGGCTGGCCAGAACTGGTCAACCCCGTCCTCGTCGCTGCATTCGAGGGATGGAACGACGCGGGTGACGCGGCGAGCGGCGCCATCGAGCACCTGGAGCTGGTGTGGGATGCGCAACCGCTGACCGAACTCGATCCGGATGACTATTACGACTTCCAGGTCAATCGGCCGACCGTGTCACTCGTGGACGGCATCTCCCGCCGCATCGAGTGGCCCACCACCCGGCTGTCCTACTGCCGGCCGCCGGGGGCGGCCTTCGACCTGGTCCTCATGCACGGCATCGAGCCGAACATGCGGTGGCGCGCATTCTGCGCCGAACTCCTCGCCGTGATCGACGCATTGAATGTGCGGGTCGTGGTCACGCTCGGCGCCCTGCTCTCGGATTCCCCGCACACCCGGCCGACCTCGGTGACCGGCACCGCGTACGACCAGGAGTCCGCCGCCCGATACGGCCTGGAGCGCTCGCGCTACGAGGGGCCGTCCGGCATCGTCGGTGTCCTGCAGGACGCGTGCGTCGCGAGCGGTATCCCAGCGATCTCGTTCTGGGCCGGCGTCCCGCACTACGTCTCGCAGCCGCCGAATCCCAAGGCCACGCTCGCCCTGCTGCACGGCGTCGAGGAGGTCCTCGACATCCCGATCCCGCTCTCGCAGCTGCCCGAGCAGTCCGACGAGTGGCAGACGCTGGTGGATGAGATGGCGGCCGAGGACGAAGAGGTCATCGAGTACATCCGCAATCTGGAGGAACGGGACGACGAGATCGACCGAACCGAGATGACAGAGGCCTCCGGTGACGCCATCGCGCGAGAGTTCGAACGGTATCTGCGCCGCCGGGACCGCGGCGGCGGTCATGCCGGCGGGCCCTCGCTCGGTCGCGACTGATCTACTGCGGCGGAGCGTGCTCACCACCTCTGCCCTCGATCCGCCGGTGGCCGCGTACGCGTAGCCCTCGCGGCAACCGAGGAGGACGACTACAGCGAGACGCCGAGCAGCCCGTCGAGCAGGTCACGGACCAGACGGGCAGCATCGCGGCTTGATGCGGTGCTGCTCTCGCCAGCCGGTTCGAGGGCCTCGGCAGCCCATCGGTCGATCGCTGCGATGGCACCGGCGGTGTTCAGGTCGTCGGCGAGCAGGTCCCGGACCTCGGCGAGCAAGGCCTCAGCCGGCGGCGCGGCGTCGAGCGTGACCGCCGTGCGCCACCGCGTCAACCGGGCTTCGGCGGCAGGCAGCCGACCACCGGTCCACTCCCGGTCAGCCCGATAGTGCCCGTCGAGCAGGGCGAGCCGGATGGCCATCGGGTCGACGTGCGCGCCCCGCAGCTTGGACACCAGGACGAGGTTGCCGCGGGACTTGCTCATCTTCTCCCCGTCCAGCCCGATCATGCCGGCGTGGACGTAGTGCGAGGCGAAGGGAACCTCGCCGGTGAGCGCTTCGGCGTGCGCGGCCGAATGTTCATGGTGCGGGAAGATCAGGTCCGACCCGCCGCCCTGTACGTCGATCCCCATTCCGAGCCGGTTCAGGGCGATCACGCTGCACTCGATGTGCCAGCCTGGTCGGCCCGGGCCGAGCGGGCTGTCCCAGAACGGTTCGCCAGGTCGGCGACCGCGCCACAACAGGGAGTCCAGGGCATCCCGCTTGCCGTTGCGCTGCGGATCGCCGCCGCGCTCGGCGAAGAGTGTAAGCATGGTGTCCCGGTCGTAATTCGACTCGCTACCGAAGCCCGGAGCTGCGCTGACCGGGAAGTAGATGTCCTCGTCCAGGCGGTAGGCCAGCCCGCGATCGAGCAGGTCGCCGATGGCGACGGTGATCTCCGGGATCGCCTCGACCGCGCCGATGTACTCGTCCGGGGGCAGTACGTGCAGGGCGGCCATGTCGTCGCGGAACAATTGCGTCTCGCGCTCGGCAAGATCCGTCCAGCTCTCCCCGGTCTGCGCGGCCCGCTCAAGCAGAGGGTCGTCGATGTCGGTGACGTTCTGGACGTAGTGGACGGTGTGGCCGGCGTCGCGCCAGGCCCGCTGGACCAGGTCAAAGGCCAGGTAGGTGGCCGCGTGGCCGAGGTGTGTGGCGTCGTACGGCGTGATCCCGCAGACGTACATCCGGGCGGTCGGGGCCGGTGCGGTCGGGCGGACCGAGCCGGCCGCGGTGTCGTAGAGCCGAAGGGGCGCACCCATCCCGGGAAGTTCAGGAACGGCGACGGAGCTCCAAGCCTGCATGGAGCCCACGCTATCGGTCCTGATCTGGGCGCCTCTCGGTCAGCCCCAGAATGAGCCGAGTTCCTCGATGAGGGCGGCAGCCTGCGCGCGTCCGGCCCGAGCCGAACCCGGCCGGGCGGCCGGGTCGAGGACGTTCTTGCCGATCGCAGTGACCGCGGCCGCATCCGGGGTGACCAGCAGGGTGGGGACTCCGAGCGCGTCCAACTGGCTGCGAGCGCTCGGCATCCAAGGGACCGACCGGGCCATCGGCGCAAGGCACAACACCCGGTCGCAGCCGGCCGCCACGTCGACGTTGGCGCTGCTTCGTACGCCGCCATCGATGTAGAGCCGCCCGTCCAGCGGGACCGCGGGGTATACGCCGGGAACCGCGCAGCTCGCCGCGACGGCACGCTCCAGCGGCACCCCGTCCGCGGCGGTGAGGACTCGGAACTCACCTGAACGGGCGTCGACCACGGTCACCCGAAGATCGCGATCCGGCCACTGCGCGGACGGCAACCTGTCGCGGATCGCGGCGTAGCGCTGTTCGAGCGTCGGTAGCCGGCCGGCGGCCGCGGCCGTGAGCGACATGGCGCCCAGCCGAGCGCCGAAGCCTGCATGATCGCGTCGGGAGCGCAGGAGCGCCCAGACGAAGCCGCGGGTGACTCGACGGTCGATGGCCGCGACCTTCTCCTTCGACGGTGGCTCCAGCTGCCGCTCGTAGAGGTGCTCGAGCTCGGCGTCGCTGGTCAGCTGCGCACCGACGACCGAGCCCGCGGAGGTCCCGACGACGATGTCAGCGGACCGCAGATCGACCCCGGCCTCGGCCAGTCCGGCGACGAGGCCGAGCTCCCAGGCGATGCCGGTGATGCCGCCGCCGCCGAGAACCAAGCCGCGTCTGCGGGTGTTGTCCATGGAGCCTCCTGTAGGAAACGCACCGGATCAGATCGGGGGCCACGGCACCGGCGGCCAGTCACCGCTCGGTTCGGGGTGGCGCCCGGTCGACATCAATCTGCGCACTCGCGCCTTGGTTTGGCGCACCTCGCGCTGGGTGAGCAGTTCGCCGAGCCGCTCGCCGAGCGCCTCGTCCAGTTCCGTGGACAGTCGGGTCAGCACGGTGCGCATCGGTTGCGGCAGTCCGGCCCCGGCCCACTGCCACAGCACGGTCCGCAGCTTGTCCTCCACGCTGAAGGTGACACCGTGGTCAACGCCGAAGACGTGCCCGGACAACGTCGGAAGCAGGTGACCGCCCTTGCGGTCGGCGTTGTTGATCACGGCGTCGAAGACGGCGATCTCGCGCAGACGTTCGGAGTCCCGCCGCCGCATGAAGCGACCGATGTTGACCTCGTCGTCAGTGTCGACCCATAACTGCACCATGCCCGGCCCGGCCGGGCCGTCGCGGTACACCGTCGGCGGGACGATCTGCCACCCGGTCGCCGCCGACACCTCGTACGCGGCGACCTCTCGCTCGGCGAGCGTGCCGTCGGGGAAGTCCCACAGAGGCCGCTCCCCCGCCACAGGTTTGTAGACGCAGGCCGCGCGGCGTCCCTCGGTGGTGACCCCGCAGTAGAAGGTGGCGTTCGAGGCGTCCATGACGCGCCCCTCGATGGACAGCTCCCCGTCACGCAGCAGAGCGACCGCGTCCGCGACGTCCACACCGTCGACGTCGTCGACGCGTAGTGCCAGCGCCGGGGTGAGGTCGTCCGGAGTCACGGACTCGGGGTGGCGCCGCGCCGGTAGCCGTTGAGACGGGCGCAGACGTGCCCGCCGGGGGCCAGCGGTTGTCCGCAGAGCGGGCAGGGCGGACGCCCGGCCGAGACCAGGAGTCGGGCCCGCTCGACGAAAGCGCGCGCACTCGACGGATCGATCAGCACCCGCAGGGCGTCCGGGCCGTCCTCGACGTCCTCGAGCAGGGTCTGCTCGGCGATCTCGGGAGTCTCGACGGGGGCTTGCGCCTCGATGACGACGACGCCGGCGTCGCCGTCCCAGGCCAGACCCATCGCCGCCACCCGGAACTCCTCGTCGATGGGCTGGTCGAGAGCATCGGTGTCGGTGGGATCGGCCTGCACTGCCGTTCCGGTTCGTTCGACGATCTCGTCGAGCAGTTGTTCGAGCCGGTCGGCGAGCACCACGACCTGCTGCTTCTCCAAGGCGACGGACACGACGCGCGGGCCGTCGACCGCTTGCAGGTAGAAGGTGCGTTCGCCGGGCGTGCCGACGGTGCCGGCCACGAACCGGTTGGGGCGGTCAAACACGTGAAGCTGGCGCATGATGTCGTCAAGCCTATGGGTTGCGAACCGGATCCGCCGCCGATGGGGGCGTGATCTCAGACCGCTCCGCCACCGGCACCGCCACCGATCGTCGCGTCCTGGCCGGCGGCCTTGCGTCGTCGGCGCTTCGCCGGCACAAACGCGGTGAGGTCACCGCCCACGTCGTTGGCCCGGATGACGTACGGCCGTGTCGGGGTGTAGCGGATCACCGTCACCGAGCACGGGTCGGCCACGATGCGCTGATATTGGTCCAGGTGCAGCCCTAGCGCGTCGGCGACGACGGCCTTGATGATGTCGCCGTGGGCGCATGCGACCCAGACTGCGTCATCGCCTAGTCGTTGGTCCCAGTCACGGACGGCGCCGACCGCGCGGGCTGACATGTCGGCCAACGCCTCGCCGTTGGGGAATCGGACTGCCGACGGCTGCGCCTGGACGACCTTCCACAGCGGGTCCTTGGTCAGGTCCTTGATCGGTTTGCCGGTCCAATCGCCGTACCCGCACTCGATCAGACGTTCCTCGACATGCCACGGCGGCGCCGACGCCTGGGCCGACGCGATCGTCTGCGCGGTCTCCAGGCAGCGGTCCAACGGGCTGGTGACGACGGCAGCGAGCGGAATCGCGGCGATGCGGGCCGCGACGGCTGCGGCCTGCTTGTGGCCGCGGTCGTCCAGATGCAGCCCAGGGGTGCGACCGGCCAGGACCGGGCCGGTCAGGTGGGTCAGCCCATGGCGGACCAGCAGGACGGTCGACATCTCAGGTGGCCTCGAGAACACCGGTCGAGAGCAGGGCGATCAACAACAGCCCGAGCCCGATCCGGTAGTAGACGAACACGAACGTGCTGTGGGTGGCGAGCCACTTCATCAGCCACGAGATGGACGCGAGCCCCACGATGAAGGCGAAGATCAGCGCCACCCCGGTGAGCCCGGCCCCGGGCGCGTTCTTGTCGTTGCCGATGTCCTTCAGCTCGTACAGCCCCGACGCCACCACGGCCGGGACGGAGAGCAGGAACGAGAAGCGGGCCGCGGTCTCGCGGGTCAGCCCGCGGAACAGGCCCCCGCTGATGGTGGTGCCCGAGCGGGACGCGCCCGGGATGAGTGCCAGCACCTGCGCCCCGCCCACGACCACTGCGTCCATGGTGGTGATCTGTTCCTCTTCGCGGGTTCGGGTGCCGAGTTTCTCGGCGAGCGCGAGCACCAGCGCCAACAGGATCAGCGTCGTGGCGATGACCCACAGGTTTCGGGCGCCGGTTTCGATCTGATGCTTGAAGATCAGCCCGAAGACCCCGATGGGAACCGTCGCGAGGATCAGGTACCAGCCCATCTTGTATTCCAACGACGAGCGGATCGAGCGATCCCAGATGCCCTTGAACCAAGCCGCCGTGACGTGCAGGAGCTCGCGCCAGAAGTAGGAGACGATCGCGAGCATCGTGCCGAGTTGGATCACCGCGGTGAACGCCGAGCCGGGGTCTTTCCAGCCGAACAGAGCGGGCACGATCCGCAGATGTGCGGTGGAGGAGACCGGAAGGAACTCGGTCAGACCCTGCACGACGCCGAGAACGATCGATTCGCCGATGTTCACGAGGCCATGCCGGACCGTTCGAGTGCCTCGGCCGTGCCCCGCAGGATCGCGACCCGCGCCTCGTGGGTCTGGCCGTAGGCCCCGACGTTCAAGGTGGTGACACCGGCCTCGGCGAACTCGACCATCCGATCGGCGATGCGTTCGACCGGCCCGAGCAGCGAGGTGGCGTCCACGAACTCGGTCGGGACAGCGGCGCACGCGGCGTCTACCTCGCGCGCGAGGTAGAGGTCCTGCACCCTGGCCGCAGCGTCGCCGAAGCCCATTCGGGTTGCGAGCGCGTTGTAGAAGTTCTGCTCCCGGCTGCCCATGCCGCCGATGTACAGCGCGGCATAGGGGCGGACGGGCAGGGTGCATTCCTCGACGTCGTCGCCGATCACGACCGGCACGGTGGCGGCAACGTCGAACGTGCTCATGTCTCGTCCGGCCTTCGCCCGGCCGGCGTTGATGCGCGCCATCGACTCATCGACGTGACCAGGGGCGAAGAACACCGGCAGCCAGCCGTCGGCAATCTCCCCGGTGAGTTCGAGGTTCTTCGGCCCGATGGCGGCGAGGTAGATCGGGATGTGCTCGCGCACCGGATGCAGCATCAAGTGCAGCGCCTTGCCGGGGCCGTCGGGCAGCGGAAGCTGATAGGTCGCACCGCGGTAGCTGACCCGTTCGCGACTCAGCGCAAGATTCACGATGTCGACGTACTCGCGGGTGCGGGCCAGCGGCTTGGCGAACCGTACCCCGTGCCAACCCTCGGAGACCTGCGGGCCGGACACCCCGAGGCCCAGCCGGAATCGGCCCTCGGACAGCGTGTCGAGCGTTGCCGCAGTCATCGCCGTCATGGTCGGTGTACGGGCCGGGATCTGCAGGATGGCGCTGCCGAGGTCGATGGTGCTGGTCTTCGCCGCCAGCCAGGTCAATACCGTGACCGCATCCGAGCCGTAAGCCTCGGCGGCCCACACCACCGAGTAACCGAGTCGTTCAGCCTCGCGGACCAGAGCGAGATCCTCGCTGCTGCTTCCGCGCATGCCCCAGTAACCGACGTTCAACCCAAGCCGCACCGCGCAACCCTACCGAGCACCGCTGGGAGCCTCGCGACGCCGAGCCGGTAACTTTCCCAGGGTGAAGCAGCGCACCCTGGGCCGCAGCGGGCTGCGGGTCTCCCATCTCGGTCTCGGGACGATGCGCTGGGGCCGCGAAACCGATCCGGATGAGGCGGCGGCAATCCTGGTCGCGTTTCGCGACGCCGGGGGGACGCTCGTGGACACCGCGGTGTCCTACAGCGACGGCGCGGCCGAAGAGATTCTGGGCGGGCTGCTCGCCGATGTCGTTCCCCGCTCGGAACTCGTGATCGCAGGCAAGGCCGGCTTCCACCGTTACGGGGACGAGACGGTGGCCGACAGCTCCCGCGGCGCGCTGCTCGACGACCTGGACCAATCGCTGCGCCGGCTGGGCATCGATCACCTCGACCTGTGGCAACTACACGTGCCGGATTCCTCGGTCGACATCGACGAGACGCTGTCCGCGCTCGACACCGCGGTCGAGTCCGGCAAGGTCCGTTACGTCGGGGTGTCGAATTTCTCCGGTTGGCGCACCGCACAGGCCGCGACGCTCCAGGCGGCGAAGCGCGTGCACGCGCCGATCGTGTCGAACCAGGTGCGGTACTCCCTGCTCGACCGCGGTATCGAGCGCGAGGTCGTCCCGGCCTGCAAGGCCCTCGGCATCGGCGTACTGCCGTACTCCCCACTGGGCGGTGGAGCACTCACCGGCAAGTACCGCAGCGGGATCCCGTCGGACTCGCGGGCGGCTCTGGGCATGCGTAACCTCGCCGATCTCGACGACCCGGTCACGATCGGCGTGGTGGAGGCCGTGGCCACCGCGGCCGAGGGGCTGGCCACGACGCCGATCGGGGTCTCCCTCGCCTGGATCCGGGACCGTCCCGGCGTGGCCGCGCCGATCCTCGGTCCACGCACGCTCGGCCAACTCACCGCCGCGCTGGCCTGCGAATCGCTCGAGCTTCCCGTGGAGATCAGTCGGGCGCTCGATGACGTCTCCGCGCCGGCAGTCGGGTACCCGGAGACGATCTCCTGAGCGACACGCGTGACACCGGCGACCCGGGCGACCCTGCGTTCCGGGCGTTCTGCGAGGCCGGTCTCTGGCCCGGGTTGGGTCGGCGACTGATCGCGGAGCTGGACGACGCGGGGATCCGAGGACCCGAGGACGTCACCACTGGCAACCTCACCGCCCTGTCGAAGGTGGGGCCGCAGCGCGCCGGTCGGCTGTTGTCGTCGTTCATCGCCGCCGGTCCGGTGCTCGAGGTCGTGACGCTCCTCGCGCCCTCTGGCGTCGACGCGCGACTCGCAGGTCGGGCCGCGGAGCTGTTCGGGCCTCCGGCACCACGCTTGTTGCGCGATGATCCGTGGCGGTTGCTGGCCGTGATCGGCGTGCAGCCCGACGACGCCGACCGGGTCGCGCGCTCGGTCATTCCCGGGGTCACCCGCGACGACCCGCGGCGGGCGCGGGCCCTCGTCGCCTGGGTGCTGGCCGGCCAAGCCCGCGAGGGACACACGGTCGACGCGCGCGATGACGTGGCCGGCGCCCTCGGAGCGTTCGGAGCCGGCGACACCGCTGCCGCGATCGACGCCGCGCTCGCCTCGGCGGACGTGGTCGAGTCGCCGGACGGCCTGCTCGCGCTCAGCCGATATGCCGAGGCCGAGGACGGGATCGCGCAAGGCCTCTCCCGACTCCTCGCGACGGCCGAACCCATCACGGTCGACGTGCGCAAGCACTCCGTCGGCGTGCTGGACGCGGTCCAGATGTCGGCGGTGGCCGCAGCGCTCACCGGCGGAGTCACGGTGCTCACGGGCGGGCCAGGCACGGGTAAGAGCCGCACCGTCGCAGCGCTGGTGGCTCTCGCCGAGGCGGCGGGCAAGTCGGTGGCCCTTGCCGCGCCCACCGGTCGCGCGGCGAAGCGACTCGAGGAACTGTGCGACTCCCCCGCGTCGACCCTGCACCGGTTGCTCGGCGCGCAGCCGCGGCAGTCGGGAAACGACGTCACCTTCGACGGCGGTTTCGCCCGCGGCGAGGATTGGCCGCTCGACGAGGACGTAGTGGTCGTGGATGAGGCGTCCATGCTCGACGTCGAACTCGCTGACGCGCTTCTGTCGGCGTGCAAGGACGGCACCCACTTGCTGTTCGTCGGTGACGCCGCGCAACTCCCGTCGATCGGGCCTGGGCGGGTGCTCGGCGACCTCATCGACTCCGGCACGGTGCCGGTCACCGAGTTGGTCACGCTCTACCGCCAGGCCGAGGGCGGCACCATCGCCCGCCTTGCCACCGCTGTGCGCGGTGGCGACCTCGTGGCCGTCGACGATCCCACCCGCGAGGTGGTCATCGTGTCGACCCGTGGCTCGGCCGAGGCGGCCCATCGCGTCGTTCAACTCGTCACCGATTCGATCCCGCGGGCGCTCTCGATCGAGACCTCCGCGGTGCAGGTGGTCACTCCCGTGCACCGCGGCCCCGCCGGGACCCAGGCCCTCAACGCCGCGCTGAAGGCGGTGCTGAACCCCGGCAGTGGCAAGCGTCGCTTCGATCCCGGTGACCGCGTGGTAGCCACCGCCAACCATCTCGAGGCCGAGCCCTTCGGCTACGCCAACGGCGAGGTCGGGGTGGTTACCGAGGTCGGGGCCGAGGGGGCGGTGACCGTCGCGTTCGCCTCCGGTCCGGCCGCGATCAAGGGCAAGGCACTGGCCGACCTCATGCACGGATGGGCCATCACCGTGCACCGGGCGCAGGGCTCGGAGTTCCCGGCCGTCGTGGTCGTGCTGCCGCCCGAGGCCGGCCGGTTGATGTCGCGCCCCCTGATCTACACCGCACTCACCCGCGCCCAGCAGCACCTGTCGATCGTCACCGCGGCCGGGCCGGCGGTGGCCCGTGCCGTGCGTCAGGTGGGCGCACTGCCCCGCCGCACCCGCCTCATCGCGCTGCTGCGCGAATACGCGTCCGAGGTGTGAGGTTCCGCGTCCACCAGTCCCACGCAGGCCTACTTCTGCGGCTTGTACTTCAACTCTTCGATGTCTCCGTGAGCGACTTTGACGTTGAGGACCTCCGAGCCGAACTGCTCGGCGATGGCCATCAGGATCGCCGCGTCGGCTGACGCGGGTGGAGTGAGATCGAGCTTCGCTTCGAGGATCGCGAAGTGGATTTGGTCCAGTCCGAGCCGACCGTCCGGATCGTTGCGTCTGGCCAAGGCTGCACGGAACTTGGCACGGACCGCGTCGGCCGCCACCCGCTCCGCCTTCTCGGCCTGCTGGTCGGTGCGGCGGGCGTCGACAAGCGTCGCGGGTTCGACGGCCTGGACCGACACCTTGAGCTTGGAACTGGTGATGGTCTTGAGCAGGGGAGCTCCGGCCGCCAGCCCTAACCCGGGCTGTGCAGCCTTGGCCTGGCCGGGCCGGGCGATAACGCCGAGTGTGGCGCTCGCGACGTCCACGATCGCCTCGTCGCCCACGGTGGTGTCGATGTCGTTGCGGATCTTGTCGAGCTTCTTTTCGATGATTTTTTGCAGTCGTTCGCCTTCCACGCCCTTGACCACTTCCTTGCCGGGGAGTTGCCGGCTGGCGGAGGCGATCTGTGCGTGGATCTCGTCGGCATAGCCCTGAAAGGGCCGCTGCAGGGCCAGGGAGACGAGCCGGCGTCGGTCGTTGTCCTGTTCCTCGCCGCCGGTCAGTTTGGCCTTGGCCAGTCTCTTCTTCTCGGCCAACTTGGCGACGTTGGCGACCTCCCCCAGCGATCGCTTCGCCACCGCCCCATCGGCGATGGTGACCGAGAACAGGCCGTCGAGCTCTCTGTTGATCGCGTCTTGCAGTTGTTGGTCTATCGCGGTTTTGGTGAGTGTCGGGTCGAGCGCGGTCAACTTTTGGACGGCTTCCTTGACCGGTTCCTCGATCGCGTCGATGATCGCGTACTGCAACTGGGGCGCTGTGGTCGAAGCCGACTTCGCTGCGCGATTCATCCTCTTGGTGACCGGCGCGACGGCCTTCGCCAGGATCGCGGCACGCTGCCCGGCCAGCTCGGTCGTGGCAAGAGCGACGGAGGCCCCGGTCTGTGCGGCGGTAATTTTGGCGCGATCCCATTTGATCATGGCGAGGTTGAGGTCGCCGGCCTCGTAGTCCACCGGCGCGGTGGTGTACGGGCCAAGCTCGTTGCGCACCACGGTGAGCAAACCGTCGCGAACCGCCTTCGCGTCGTCGCCGGGGCCGACGACCCGCGCGCCGAGCGGTGCGGCAGCTTTGATGAGGATCTTCGTGACATCGCCGGTCTGGAAATGGGGCGCGTCGGGGGCGAGGATCTGAGTCAGGAAAGCCTGCAGTTTGGCGGTCAGGACCGCGTGGGCCTCGGCAACCTGATGCTCGTTGCGCACTCGGAAGCCGATTACCTCCAGCGAGACGAGGCTGGGGAACTCGCTGATCTTCCCCTCGGGCGTGATCGTGACTTTGGCCGGCGCGTCTCCGTGCCGCAAGAGTTCACCGAGGCCATCGGTAACCGCGCTGGCAGCGGCTCCGGCGGCATCCGCGGCGACGGGGTACGCCTCGGTGAAGCTGCTCCAGTGCTTGTCGAGCGTCTCCTGGACCGTCTTTTGGGTGACTCGGGACGCGGTCGCGCGAGTCTTCTTGTCGGCATAGTCGTGCAGCGCATGTACCAGGCCAGCTCGCGCCTTCTCCTGCGCCGCCGAAATCGCGTGCTGGTCTGCTACGCCCTTGAGCGCTGCTGGCGACATCGAGACGACGCTGCGAACGACCAGACCGTCGACGTGGATCGAGCGCTTGTCGCCCTCGGTCACCTTCAGGATCTCGCCGAAGGCGTCCTCGGCCGCTCGCTCGATACCCCAGTCGGTCTCTTTGTAGGCGTTGGTCAACCCGTCGAGCACGGCTTGTTTCTGAATGATCTTCTGAAGCCGGAGCGGGTCGATGGCCTGACCGCCGCCGAGTGACTTCTTGCCCGGCTTGCCGGCGCTGATCTTCCGCAGGATCTCGACCGCATATTGATCGAACTCGTCGATGACTGCGTCGTAGCCAAGCTGTTGTCGGGCTTCGCTCTGCTTCTTGTCGGTCACAGCCTCTCGCGTGAACGCCGGACCTTTAAGATCGATCTTGAGTTCCTCCTTGTTGTACTCGTCGGCCACCAGTTGCAGAATCGCGGTGGACAGGGCGGCGAAGTCGACCTCGATCTTGCCGCCGACCCCGCCTCCGACTTTGAGGGCGGCGGCGAGATCGCCGGATATCGTCATCCGGCCACCTTGGAACATGAACTGGCCGCTGACTTCCGCGCCCGCGCCCGTCGACACGGTGACAGTTCCGCCGACCTTCACGACCTCGCGGCCGCGCAACTTGCCGGCGACGCTCACCCAGGCGCTGGCCTTGGCTCCGGCGAATGCTGATGCCTTGGCCTGCAGCGTGACGCCGGTGAGGCTGATGGCTGCGGTGGCCTTGGCTTTGGCCTGGGCTCCGGCGAAGGCCAGGACCCCCTCCTCGAACTCGAGCTCGCCTATTCCTTCCATGCCCAGTGTCTGGGTCGCGGTGGCACTCGCCTCGGCGCCGGCCTTGGCCGCCCCCTGAGCCGAGAAGCCAAGGCCCTCGATGGAGTCGAACATCACGCCGGCCTTGCCCTCCGCCGATGCGCCGGCGAACGCCGCACCCGTCACCCGTGCGGATAGGAAGACCTTGCCGTAACTACCCTTCAAGCTGACGGCGACGTCGCCCCAGATCCCGATCTGCACCGCGCCCTCGCAATAGGCAACGAGTGTCGGCACCAACCCATTGAGATCGACCTGCGCCACCGCCCGTCCACGGGCCTGAACGCCGGCTCCGCCCGATGCCGTGGCCGATGACTTCAAGGCAGCGCGGCCCTTTTTGACGTCGTAGCTGGCCCCGCCGTCGGCGAATGCGCCGGCTTGAGCCAGCGCGGTCACCGCGGCGACGAGCTCCTCATCGTTGGCGATCGCCAGGGTCTTGGCCGATGCCCGGAAACCGACCAGCGCGTTCGCGTGCGCCTTCGACTCCTGGATCGTCGCGCCCTTACGGCTCTTCACCGAGATCGAAGCGTTTGCCCGGGTGCCGTTCCCGGCCTCGTGATACGTCCCCTCGGGGCCCTTCTCCTCGCGACGTTCGTCGGCGAAGGCGATGATCTGCTGCATCTTGAACAAGGTCGGATCGGCGGCGAAATCACCGACCGCCGCGCCGCTGCCCGTTTTCGTCTCCGCCTGCGAATCGCCCTTCATCTCGAAGCCGCCGATTTCGCGGTCGAAGGCAGGCTCGTGCTTGGGTTCCTCCGCGCCGCTCTTTGTGTCCGGGGCGTCGTGCTTCGCTTCCCCGACGTCGCTCTTCGTGTCGGGTATGTCGCTCTTCGTGTCGGGTGTGTCGCTCTTCGTGTCGGAGGTGTCGGCTTCTTTGGGTGCAACAGCCTCGCCGGACCACGCCTTGGCGAAGTCGACGAAGGCCGTCCCCATCTTGAGGTCCTTCTCCTCGCCCTCTGCGGCATCGACCTGGTAGTTGAAGATGCTCCCGCCAGCAGCGCCCGGGTTCTCGGGGACCGCGTCCTCTTCGCTGCTCTTGCTCCACTTGCCGGTCCTCGTACTGGGCGCTGAGATGGTCGTCGTTGTCTGCCGCTTGCGCTGCCGGTCAAGCCCAGTGGCTTGCGCGGGGGCAAGTGTCGACTCGCTGGTGCGAATCACCGGAGCGACCGTGATCGCCGGCTTCAGCACTACCGGTGCGACCGCTAACCCGCCGACGGCCGGCTGTTGCTGTTGCGGTTGCGCATCGGCTGACGGCTTGTCCTGCTTCGCCGCGCGTGACCGATGCGCCTTCGGTTTGGTGGCAGTGAGTGGCGCGGTCATAACGCCGACGTTCGAGGGTCTGAACCGAGATGCGGCAGGCGCGGCTCATCGGCACCGAGTGCCGACCGCTGATCCCCCAACATGCTTTACCAACCCGGTTCGCAGAAGAACTGATTGGATGCTATCGCCGTACGCAAGGGCCGATCAGACAGCGACCTCGGCCCGGTCCGGTTGCAGCGCGCGGGACCGACCCCGGCGACGCGAGCCCGCAAACCGCTCCTTCTTGATCTCGTCGAGGTGCTCGAGGAAGTCGACCTGGATGGTGTGCCGCTTCGACCGGACGTAGCGCTTCTCGAGCGCCCGGTGATAAGCGTCGATCTCGGCCTGCATGTCCGCGTCCGACGGCAGGGTAGCGGCGCCCGTCAGCAGGTCGGCGATCCACTCGGCCTGGGCCTCGGCCAGGGGCATGATCGCGCCGAGCGGCTGCACTAGCCCGGCGAAATACAGCCCCGGGTGCGTCGGTGACACCACTCGGTGGAACAGCGAGATCCGGTTCTCCGGGGCGGTGAGGATCGACTCGTCGAGGAACGGGAAGGTGATCTTGTAGCCGGTGCAGTAGACGATGACGTCGATCTGCTCGGAGGTTCCGTCGGCGAAATGGACGCGGTCGCCGTCCAGTCGCTCGATGTTCGGCTTGACGGTGATATCGCCGTGCCCGAGACGTACCAGAATCTCGTCGGAGATGGTCGGGTGTGCCGAGCCGATCTTGTGGTCCGGTTCGGGCAGTCCGTATTTGGTCACGTTGCCGCGGACGAGACGCATGATCAGGCCCAGCGCCGCTCGCTGCACCGGCCACCAACCGACCCGGGCGATGGGCGAGGTCGTCAGATGGTCGGTCGGAATGCCGAACACATATTTCGGGACGACGTGCGCGCCGCGTCGCATGGCCAGGAAGGTGCGTTGCGAGACCTTGGAGGTCTCGACCGCGATGTCACACGCCGAGTTGCCGATACCGAGCACGAGCACTCGCTTGCCCTCGTAGCTGTCGAAGGTCTTGTAGTGGTGCGAATGCGTCTGTTCGCCGGTGAAGGTATCCGCGCCGGGGAAGCCGGGCTCGGGCCAGCGCGGGTTCCAGTGGTGGCCGTTGGTGACGATCACCGAGCCGTAGCGGTGTTTGGTGACGCGTTTGCCTCCGCGCTTGCGCACGCCGACGGTCCATCCGCCATCGCTGTCCGGGGTGACGGACACGACCTCGGTAGCGAACCTGATCCGGTCACGGAAGCCGAAGTGATCGACGAACCGGTCGAAGTACAGCGCGATCTGTACGTGGTTCGGGTAGGTCGGATAGTCCTGCTTCATCGGGTAGGACTTGTACTCCATGATCTCGCGCGAGGTGTTGATGTGCAGCGAGCGGTAGGACGAGGACATCCCGTTGTCGTTGAGGTAGCGCCAGTTACCACCCACCTGCGAACCGGCCTCGTAGCAGTCGAAGTCGATCCCGCGGGCCTTCAGGACCTGGCAGGCGGCGATGCCGGACGACCCGGCTCCAATGACACAGACGCGATCCGACACGGCTCTCCTCGCTTGACTTGCCAAATGGTGACCAGGTGGTCATAGTGACGATGGCACATCGACGAAAGGCATGCAATGCCCCGCCCCACCTGGACGAACCTCCCGCCCGCGCGGCGCGAGCGGGTGCTGCAGGCGGCGATGGCCGAGTTCGGCCGGCACGGGTACTCGGGGGGCAGCCTCAACGTCATCGCCCGCGAGGCCGGCGTGGCCAAGGGTTCGTTGTTCCAGTACTTCGACGACAAGTCCGATTTCTTCGCCCATGTCGCGGAGCAGGCCTCGATGCGGATCTACGCGGTGATGCAGCCCTACCTGGACAAGTCCGCCGACGAGTCGGGCCAGACCTTCACCGAACGTCTTGGCGACCTGGTCGAGGTCTGGATCGACTACATGGCCGACCATCCGCTCGAGCGCGGCATCACCGCGGCGACCACGATGGAACTCGACCCGCAGGTGCGCACGGCGGTCCGGGAACCGGTCCACCGGCTCTACGTCCAGGGGTTGCGCCCACTCGTGCAGGGCGGGGTGGACGAAGGCCAACTGCGCTCCGACACCGATGTGGACGCACTTCTCGCCATGCTGATCCTGCTCCTGCCCCACCTGGCTCTCGCCCCGTTCGAGGCAGGGCTGGACTCCGCGGTCCCGCTGCACGCAACGTCCGCACGCACCCGCGCTGCCCATGCGCGCCGGCTGGTGGACACCCTGCTGACCGGAAAGGTCACTGAATGACGCATTACGACGTCCTGATCATCGGCTCGGGCTTCGGAGGCAGCGTGAGCGCGCTGCGACTCACCGAGAAGGGCTACCGCGTCGGCGTTCTCGAAGCCGGGCGGCGGTTCGCCGATGAAGACTTCCCGAAGACGTCCTGGCGGGTACGGGACTACCTGTTCGCGCCGGCGGCCGGGTGCTACGGGATCTTCCGGCTCACGCCGTTGCGGGACGTCCTCATCCTGACCGGGGCCGGAGTCGGCGGCGGCTCCCTCGGCTACGCCAACACGCTCTACCAGCCACCGCCGGCGGTGTACGGCGATCCGCAGTGGGCACACATCACCGACTGGCAGGACGAACTCGCGCCTTACTACGACCAGGCCAAGCGGATGCTCGGCGTCACCACCTACCCGGGCACGTCCCCGGCCGACCGAGTCATGCAGTCCGTTGCCGAGGACATGGGTATCGGGGCGACGTACCGCAAGGCCGACGTCGGCGTGTTCTTCGGCCAGGAGGGCACGCGTCCGGGCACCGAGGTGTCGGACCCCTACTTCGGCGGCGCGGGGCCGGCCCGGCGCAGCTGCACGGACTGCGGCGAGTGCATGACCGGCTGCCGGCACAACGCCAAGAACACCCTGGTGAAGAACTACCTCTATCTGGCCGAGCAAGCCGGTGCGGAGGTCCATCCGCTGACGTCCGCCCACTCGGTCCGCCCACTGCGCCACGGTGGCTACGCCGTCGACACACACCGCACCGGACGCCGTACACGTGGCCGGCGCGCCGAGGCTCGCACCTTCACCGCCGACCAGGTGATCTTCTCCGCCGGTGCGCTCGGCACCGCGAAACTGCTCCATGCGCTGCGCGACGACGGGACGCTGCCCAACATCTCCAACCGCGTCGGACGGCTGACTCGCACCAACTCCGAGGCCATCCTCGCCGCCCGCACCAACTCCAGCGCCGTGGACTATTCCAAGGGCGTCGCGATCACCTCGTCGATCCACCCGGATCCGGTGACGCACGTCGAACCGGTCCGTTACGGCAAGGGTTCCAACCTGCTGGCGCTGCTCGGCACCGTGCTGGTGGACGGCGACCAGCCGGTCGCCCGTTGGCGCGCCGGTCTGCGCGAGATGCGCAAGCGGCTCCGGCAACTGCCTGCGCTGCACAATCCGAGGCACTGGTCGGAGCAGACGATCGTCCTGCTGGTGATGCAGTCACTGGACAACTCGATCACCACGTCATTACGCCGTCGCCGCTGGTTCGGCAGGCGGTCCCTGACGAGCAGCGCCGGTGAGGGCGAGCCGAACCCGGCGTGGATTCCGCCGGGCCACGATGTCGCGCGTCGGGTAGCGGACAAGATCGACGGCGTCCCGGGCGGCACCTGGGGCGACCTGGTCAACATCCCGGTCACCGGTCACCTGATCGGCGGCTGCGTCATCGGCGACTCCCCCGAATCCGGGGTCGTGGACGCCTACCAACGGCTCTTCGGCCACGAGGGGCTGCACGTGGTCGACGGTTCTACCGTGTCGGTCAATCTGGGGGTCAACCCGTCGCTCACCATCACCGCCCAGGCCGAACGCGCGATGGCGTTGTGGCCCAACAAGGGTGAGATCGACGCGCGACCGCCGCTGGGGTCGATCTACGAACGCGTGCCCGCGGTCGTCCCCCTGACACCGGTGGTGCCCGAGGCCGCCCCCGGTGCGTTGCGGTTGCCGATCATCGGGGTGTCGCGGTGACCGATTACCCCGCCGAGCCGTGGGATCTGCGCGGTCAACTGCACTCGTCGGCTTTCCTGGTCCCGCTCGTCGACGTTCCGGTCGACCTGCCGCCTGGGTGTACGCCGCTGCGCGTGGCCGGCCGCGGGATCGTCGGCGTGGCCTGGGTCGACTACGAGCCGCCGGGGGTGCTGTCCTACCGCGAGATCATGGCCGTGCTCATGGTGCGACGTGGCTGGCGCGTGCTACCGACCATCGTCGCGATCTGGGTCGACAGTCCCGCCTCGCGGGACGGCGGCCGGGCGCTGTGGGGCATCCCCAAGGATCTCGCGTCGTTCGACTTCAGTGCCGATGGTTTTCAGGCCTGGGACGAAAGGGGCGGCATCGCGACGGGTTCGGTCCGGCCACGGGTCAACCTGCCCGGTCGCCTCCCGGTCTCGTTCTCCGTAGTTCAGTGGCGCAACGGCGCGGCCAAGGTGAGTTCGGTGCGTTCCAAGGCCAAGGTGGCACTGTCTTCGGCGACCTTCGCGCCGGACCCGGACGGACCGCTGGGCTTTCTGAGCGGACACCGGCCGTTGGTGTCGTTCTCGATGCGCGACTTCGTCATGAGCTTCGGCCGCGCCGCGGATCAGCACTGATTTTCTCGGTCAGCGCTGCATCGTCTGCTCTCGGATCTGGGCAGCCTCCTGCGCTTCTCGCCGCTGTTTGTCCTCGAGCTTGCTGGTGTCGCGAAGCTCGGCGAACGGTTCGACGTCCTCAGGCAGACCGGCCTCCATCGCGCGTTGGCGCTGGGTCTCGGCGTTGAACTCCGCGCCGAGGAGCACCGCGATATTGGTGATCCAGAGCCAGACGAGGAACACGATCACGGTGGCCAGCGAGCCGTAGGTCTTGTTGTACGAGCCGGAGAAGCTGACGTACAGCGCGAACAGACCCGACGCGATCAGCCAGACGACGACGGCGATGACGCCGCCCAGAGTGATCCACTTGAAACCCGGCTGCTTGACGTTGGGGCAGGCCCGGTACAGCAGCGAGAACATCAGGCTGACGATCACCAACAGCACAGGCCACTTGGCGATGTCCCACACGGTGACGAACGTGCTGCCGATCCCGAACGCTTTGCCCACCTGTTCAGCGATCGTCCCGGTCAGCACGACCATAAGCGCGCTTGCCGCGAGCATGACCACCAGGACGAGGGTGACGCCCAGGCGGACCGGGGCGGTCTTCCAGATCGGTCGGCCCTCGTCGACCTCGTAGATCGCGTTGGACGCCCGCATGAACCCGGCGACGTAGCCCGAGGCCGACCACAACGCCAGCGCGAGCCCGACGACGAAGGCGATCCCGGCCGCGCCGGTCTTGCCCTGAACCTGCATGATCACGGTCTTGAGGAAGTCGGTGATTCCGCTCGGCGCGATCTGCTCGATGTTCGTGAGCACCTTGTCGGTGGTCGACTTGCCGAGTAGCCCGAGCACGGACACCAACGCCAGGACCCCGGGGAAGATCGCCAGCACCCCGTAGTAGGTCA
>JBDTFN010000141.1:0-9047 GCA_039937915.1 Jatrophihabitans sp.
GAATCGGCCTATCTCGTCCTGCTCGTCCTCGCCTTCCTCGCGGTCGCCGGCGCGTGCGGTCTCGCGGTCGTCAAGCTGGTCGGCCGGCGATGACCGCAGCGTTGTGAACGAGCCCGCCCCGGACACAGCTGACCTTCGGTCCGGTCCGCCGATCCACAACATGCTGTTGGCCCTGCTCCCGCTTGTCGGAGTGTGGCGCGACTCGGGCACCGGGGTCGTCGCGTCCAGCGGATCGCAGTTCTCCTTCGGGCAGCAGATCTCCTTCGTCCATGACGGGCGTCCCTTTCTGGCCTACGAATCCCGGTCCTGGCTGCTGGACGCCGACGGTGCGCTGATCCGGCAGGCCTGGCGCGAGTCCGGGTTCTGGCGCCCGGGGCGCGGCCCGGACGACGTCGAGGTCGTCATCGCCTCGAACACCGGCCAGGCTCTGGTCCTGTCGGGAGTCGCCGGGGACCAGCAGTGGGAACTCGCCACGACGTCAGCCGTGCCGGCGAGCAGCGCCAAGGTCGTCGACGGTGAACGGCGGCTATACGCCCTGCGCGGGTCCGAACTGGTCTACGCCAGCGAACTCGCCCCTGGTGGCCAACCGCTCGCCCCGCACCTCAACGCGCGCCTCACTCGCGTCACCTGATCGTCCGTACAGCTCCCCACGGCGTCAGGGGAGGTCGGGCAGCGGAAGATCCGGGTTCAGGGCGAGACCGAGCGTCCGGCTCGAGTCGTCGATGATCAACCACACCCGTGCGGTGAGCTCCGCGGTCAGGGTCGCCCGGTCAGGTATTCGGCGCTCGATCCACCACGCCGCAGTAGCGTCGACGAGCCCGACGACGCCCACGATCATCCGTTCGGCCGGTGTGGTGTCAACGCCGAATGCGGTCATGTAGCGCTGGACGAGCGTGGTCAGTTCGGTGGCGAAGGCGGCCTTCGCGTCGTCGGCGTCCGGCGACCCGGTCGCCTGAACCGCGTAGGCGTGCCGGGCCAGGAACCGGTAGAGGTTCGGGTTCTGCTCGATCCAGCCCAGGTGCTCGTCGATCGACGCGCTGATGATCTCGCGGGCGGATCCGCCACCGGTGAGCGCCGCTCGGATCCGTTGACCGATCTCCTTGGCGATATGCCGCGACACCGCCATGTCGAGGGCTCGCTTGCCGTCGAAGTGTCGGTAGACGTGCGTTCGGGGAACGCCGGCGCGCTCGGCGATCTGCGCGGTCAGGACATCCGGCCCGAACTCGGCGATGGCGCCGGCGGCAGCGGTGATGATGGCCAGCCGTCGTTCCTGGCGGTGGGGGTCCCACCGGGTTGAGCGGCCGTCGCGCCCGGCGTCGGTCTCGACCATTCCGCCAGCCTAGAACCGGCTCCGAGAACTGGCTGCCTGCGACAGGTTGTCAGAGGCAATTCTTACTGGTACACCTTGTTATACCAATTTCAGATTCCGTCGGTCTCTCGGCCGCGGGTCGGCAGAAGCGAGGCTTGCCATGACCGCAATTGCCCCGATCGACAGCGTTCGAAAGACCGCGGTCCGCCTGCTCGGATCCTCCTCGAAGAACAGCTACAGCCCCGATCTGGACATCGATTGGGATGCCCCGGTCGAGCTGGACATGAAGTTCATGCCCTACGAACGGGTCTCGCTCTACGGCACGGATCTCTGGGAGCGGATGACCGAGGACCAGCGCCGCGACCTGTCCCGGCAGGAGATGGCCAGCGTCGCCTCGATCGGGCTGTGGTTCGAGATCCTGCTCATCCAGATGCTCAGCCGCTGGGCGTACAGCCAGGATCCCCACGACCCCCGCACCCAGTACGCCCTCACCGAGATCGGCGATGAGACCCGGCACATCCTGATGTTCGCCAAAGCCATCAAGAAGATGGGGACGCCCACGTACCGGCCGCGCACCCTCGTCCACCAGTTGGCGAAGGTCTATCAGGCCACGGCAGCGGGACCGGCGCTGTTCGCCCCCGTTCTCGTGGCCGAGGAGATTCTCGATCGCCTGCAGCGTGAGATGGTCAACGACGAGTCCGTCCACCCGCTCATACGCATGGTGAACCGCATCCACGTCGTGGAGGAGGCCCGGCACGTGCGGTTCGCGCGCGAGGAGGTCGCCCGACAGATGAGCACGATCGGCCCGATCGCCAAGGTGGTGAGCAACCTCGCTTCTGCGCTGGTCGCAGCCTTCGTCACCGCGTCGCTCGTCAGTCCGGAGGTCTACGCCCAGGTCGGTCTCGATCCGAAGGAGGCGATCAAGGCCGCCCGCAACAACCCGAACTACGCCGAATCACGTCGCTGGATGGGCGAGAAGATCATGGGCTTCCTGAACGACCAGGGGATGGTCACCTGGTACAGCAGGCCGCTGTACCAACTCGTCAGCCTGGTCTGAATCCACGCGGATCGAATGGCGACGTGAAACGGCCCCCGAGTCGGTCCGATCGCGAGATCGGGTCGGCTGGACGGGCCGACAACTCGGGGGCCGGGTAGCTGCCAGGTAGTGCTCGCCGCCGAAGCAATCGGTGGGGGCAGATGCCTCGCACGTCCGGTGCTGCAGCGGCTAGCTGGGAGCCACCTCACGTGTCCTGAAAGTTCTCAACTTCGGACCACCCCCTCTCTCGTGTACCGCCACGGTACGTTCGCGACGCGCGGGCGGCAAGCAGATTTTTCGTCTCTGTTCCGGCGCTCAGGTCAGGTGTCTAGAAGCCACATAGTCGCCGCACCTCGGCGTCGACCTCGGGCACTCTGGATCGCCGGACGCCGTCGAGTTCGACGACGTCGACGGGGCCCCGGACACTGCTGATCAGCCACACCACGTCGGCAGCGTGCAGGTCATCAACGGTGGCAAGGGTCCATTCGGTCCGCCAACCTGCGTCTACGGCCCGTTCGTAGAGCAGCGCCTGGGTGGTGCCGGCCAGGATCCCCGTCTCGCCCAGCGGGGTGGTGTGCAGCGTCGTGCCGATCGACCAGACCACCGACGCGGTCGGCGCCTCGAGCACCTTGCCGTCGCTGGATACGAACAACGCCTCGTCGGCGCCGCGACGGGCGGCCTCGCGGGTGGCAGCCATGTTCGTTGCGTAGGACAGGGACTTCGTTCCCCCGAGTAGCCACGGCACGTCTGCGAACGCGCGTGAATGCAGCCCCCGGCCGAGGGTGACCACGCGCAGGCCGTCGAGGCGCTGCCTGGGGTAATGCGTCGGCAGGGCCGTGATCCGGACGAATCCGACCGACGCGCAGGTAGCCGAACCACGGGTCAGCAGCAGTTTCACGCCGGCCTCGCCCGGCTCTGGGCAACGTCGGGCCCACTCGGCACCAGCAACGTCGACCAGTTCACGCCATGACTGCGCCGCGAAGTCGATCTCCAAAGAGCGGGCGGAGCGGGCCATCCGCGTCAGGTGGGCTTCGAGCTTGTCGACGGTCGCGCGCCCGTCGCGGCCTACCTGCAGTCGGCATCCTTCGAAGCAGCCGTCACCCCGGACCAGACCGTCGTCGTCAGCGCGGACCAGCGCGTCGGTCGCGTCGCGGATGCCGTCGCCTAGCACCGCCAGGACGACGGTGGACTGCGCAGGGACTGCCGACACCTGGTCAGGCTACCTACGATGGGTCCATGTCCCACTCGCACTCGGCACACCGTCGGTCGACGGTCGACACCTCTGATCTCGCGCCGACCCTGCGCGCACGAGGAATGCGCATGACGCTGCAGCGCGAGCAGGTGCTCGCTGCCGTGCGCGAGTTGGGTCATGCCACCCCCGAGCAGATCGCTGAGACCGTCGAGGGTGTCGATCCGGCGACGGTCTACCGGAACCTGGAACTGCTCGAGGAGATCGGTTTCGTCCGGCACGCGCACCTCGGCCACGGCGCGCCCTCCTATCGTCCGGCCGAGGACGAGCACATCCACGTCGTCTGCCACACCTGCGGTGCGGTGGTGGACGCATCCCCAGTCCTGGTCGACGAACTGGCCGAGCGACTCCACGAGGCGAGCGGATTCGTTCTCGATCGGTCGCATTTCACCGTCTTCGGACGGTGCGCCTCATGCGCCGCCGAACCGGCGGAACAGAACCCTCCGGTAGAGCGCTGATCATTGATATGACTGCATACCTGGACCGAGCCGTTCCCGGGGCCGGCCGCGACGCCGATGTGACCTGGCATTACGGCGACCCGCTGCGCGAGCAGCGCGTCCTGGACACGGCGGCAGGGGTGGTCGACCGCTCCAACCGAGACGTGCTGGTCGTGCCCGGTAAGGAGCGGCTCGCCTGGCTGCACTCGATCTGCTCGCAGCACCTCACCGATCTCAGCGACGGGGACGCCACCGAAGCCCTAGTGCTGTCACCGCACGGGCACGTCGAGCAGCACTGGCAGGTGACCGAACTCGGCGAGCAGGTCTGGATCGACACCGAACCCGGATCCGGCCCTCCGTCCCTGGAGTACCTGACCATGATGCGGTTCCTCAAGCGGGTCGAACCAGCTGACGTATCGACGCAATGGGCCGTGCTTTCAGTGGTCGGCCCGACAACGCCCGATGTGCTCGCGGCGGCCGGAATTCCGCTCCCGGAGGTCGTCGGCCGTGCCGTCGCGCTGTCGGGCGGTGGTTTCGTCCGTCGGATGGCGTGGCCCAGCGAGGACGCAGTCGACCTTGTCGTGCCTCGCGAGAGCAAGGCCGCGACCATGGACAAGCTCGTCGCGGCCGGGGCCGCCCCCGCCGGGCTGTGGGCCTTCGAAGCGCTGCGAATCATCGCGCTCCGCCCCCGGGCGGGCGCTGAGACCGATCATCGGACGATTCCGCACGAGGTCGACTGGATCAACCGCGCCGTCCACCTGCACAAGGGGTGCTACCGCGGCCAGGAGACCGTGGCGCGGGTCCAGAACCTGGGCAAGCCGCCGCGGCGACTCGTCCTGCTGCACCTCGGCGGCGAGTCCGACGAGCTACCGGCCGCTGGGACACCGGTGGAACTCGACGGCCGCACGGTCGGCTTCATCGGTACGGCCGTCCACCACTACGAGCAGGGTCCGATCGCGCTGGCCGTGGTCAAACGCACGCTGCCGACCGACGTCCCGCTCCAAGCCGCCGGACAGAACGCCATGCAGGAGGCCCGCTCCTCCGTGAGCTGATACCGGCGCAGCCCGTACCGTTCACGGCAATGGCGTCCACCCCCGTCGATCCCGATAGCGCCAGCGCTCCCCTCGCGGCCGTAGCGCGGGTCCTGCGCTGCCCGGTGTGCGGGGAACCGGTCTGGGTGGCCGATGCCGTCTTGGCCTGTGGACTCGGGCACCACTTCGACATCGCGCGACAGGGCTATGTGAACCTCATCGCCGGCCGGGGTGGCCCCGGCACCGCAGACAGCGCGGCGATGGTCGCGGCCCGCGAATCGTTCCTCGGGCGGGGGCACTACGCGCGCATCGCTTCGGCTACGGCCGAAGCCGCCGCAGAGGCAAATATCGGAACCGACGACGTCGTCGTCGATCTGGCCGGCGGTACCGGCTACTACCTCGCGCACCTGCTCGACGAGCACTCGGACGCGGTCGGAATCTGTGTCGACCTGTCGAGCCCCGCACTGCGCCGCGCAGCCCGGGCCCACGCGCGTGCGGCCGCGATCGGCGCTGACGCGTGGGGCGTGCTGCCGATCGCGTCTGGCGCGGTCCGCGTCCTGCTCTCCGTCTTCGGGCCGCGTAACCCGGACGAGATCGAACGGGTCCTGACTCCGGACGGGACGATGATCGTGGTCTCACCGACCCCCAACCACCTCCAGGAGCTCGCCCAACCACTCGGCCTGCTCGCGGTCGACCCGGCGAAGCCCGAACGACAGGCGGCCGCGTTCTCCCGCTTTCATCGGCTTGCCCGACGCACCGAGCAGTACTCGATCGTCCTGGATCGCGACGACCTCGCGGCGGTCGTCGGCATGGGACCGAGCGCCGTGCACATCGACGCGTCCGTCCTTCGTGAACGCGTCGGTCAGATGCCCGAGCGGATCACGGTGACCGTCTCGGTCGAGGTGGCCTCCTACCGACGCTGAGTTTGCGCCACCGCCAGTCGGGGGAAGCCAAGGCAGATGCATTGACAACCCGGGAGGCACGTGTGACGACCGAGAACGAGATCGACCTGAAGGCCGGACGACGACGAGTGGCCCGCTCTCGCGGCGCGCTGAGTGGCGTGCTGTTGATTGTGCTCGGTCTCGTCGCGGCTCTGCTGCCGTTCGTCGGGCCGTACTTCAACTTCGGCTACACCCCCGCGCCTGGCCAGGCGTGGCACTGGACGGCCGGACGATTCTGGTACGAGGTCCTGCCCGGCGCGGGCGCAGTCCTCGGCGGACTGATCCTGCTGCTCAGCGCCAGCCGCGCTCTCACCTTGTTCGGAGCCTGGCTCGCGGCCGTCAGCGGGGCCTGGCTGGTCACCGGGCCGACCTTGCAACGCGTGCTCAAGCTCGACGCTGGCTCACCCGACCCCCAACTGCGTCCTGGGCTGTCCGCGCTCGCCGTCCTGCTGTACTTCTGCGCCACCGGAGCAGTGATCCTCCTCGTCGCCGGAATCGCGCTCGGACGGCTGTCCGTGCACAGCGTCCGCGACGTGCGCTCGGCTGAACGACGGGCCGAGGCCGAGCGCCTGGCCGAGGAGCAACGCATTGAGGACGAGCGACGGGCGGTAGCCGAACGGGCCGAAGCCGACCGCGTTGCGGCCGAACGCGCGCAGACCGAACGGGCAGAAGCCGACCGCGTTGCGGCCGAACGCGCGCAGACCGAACGAGCCGAAGCCGAACGCGCGCAAACGGATCAGGTCCACGGTGGGCCGCAGGGCCAACCCGACCCCCGCAACGAACACCCCATCCGCGATCAATCGCCCGCGCCGCAGCAGAACCAACCCTCCTACCCGCCCGCGCCGCAGCAGAACCAGCCCACCTATCCACCTGCGCCGCAGCAGAACCAGCCGACCTACCCGGTCACGCCGCCACCCCCGCCGCCGGAGAGCTGATTCAGTCGAGCAGCGCGACGGTGGCCGGGTCCGGTCGCCCGCCGAACCATCGATCAAGTACCGCGGCGAACACCGGATCGGCGTCGGGGACACGTGCGAACAGCGTCATCGACGAGCGCAGCTTCATCGTGTCGATTCCGCCGAACACCGAGTCGACGCTCGGCACGGCAGCCTCGGCGATCAGGCGGGAGCACTCGACGAGACGCGCCCCCAGGACCGGATGTTCGAGATAGCTGCACGCTTCGGCCAGGCAGGTGATCGCGTACTCCCGGGCCGTCGAACTGCGCCCTAGACCTTCGAACTGCGGGAAGACGAACCACATCCAATGAGTCGTCTTACGCCCGCGGCGCAACTCCGCCAGCACCCGGGAGTACGTGTCGCGACGGTCTTGAGCATCGACGAAGCGTTGCAGTCGGTACGGGTCGTCGGTCGCCGCCATCGGTCCAGCCTGGTCTAGCCGAAGGTGAAGGCGTACGCCTGGATCCCTGGCGTGATCCGCAGGGTCATCAGGGCTCGCATCGAATGTGAGGCGTCGAGCAGGGTGTAGAGCGTCGGAACGCCTTCGACCGAGATCACTCGCGGCGCCTGGCCCGGCAGGTCGACCGTCACCGAGCCTCGCCCCCCGAGAACCAGGAACACCCGGCGCGCCTGAAAGTTGAGCTGCAACTGCGCGTTCGAGCCTGCCTGCAGATACTCGGGATCGGCGCGCCACTGACCGGACAATCCGAAGGTGTCCTGCGCGATCGACCTCGGCCGCGGATAGCTCGACAGCTTTCCCGGCACGGGTTTCGTCCCGCTGACGGTCAGCGGGCGCTTGTATCCGAGATACGTCTCGGGGGTCTGGGCCTCTGGGCTCGTGATCGGCGCGGCGGCCCCGGTCGGCACCGGCAGTGTGTGCTTCGGCCCGGCGTCCTTGAGGAGCTCACGGATGAGCTTCTCGGTGTCGGGGTAGCCACCCTCGCCGAAGGTGACGTGCCGGATGACGCCGGATGCGTCGATGAGGTACTCCGCGGGCCAGTACTGATTGCTGTACGCGTTCCAGGTGTTGTAGTCGTTGTCGATCGCGATCGGGTACTTCACGCCGAGCGCGGCGGCCTGCTCACGCACGTTGTCCTTGTCGTGCTCGAACGCGAACTCCGGCGTGTGGACGCCAATGATCTCCAGGCCGCGGTCGTGGTAGTTGCGGTACCAGGATTCGAGGTAGGGCAGCGTCCGCTGACAGTTGATGCAGCTGTAGGTCCAGAAGTCGATCAGGACGACCTTGCCGCGCAACTGCGTCAGCGACAGCGCGGTGTCATCAGGGGTATTGAGCCACCCGTTGATGCCCGTGATCTCGGGCGCCTTGCCGCAGTCGACGAGGATCGGAGCGCCCTCGCGGCACTTGTCGCCGCCATCGCCCCGAATCGGTGTCCGGTCTAGCTGTCCCGAGGAGTTGTCGACCACCCTGGCGCCCGGGCCGTCGGTGGCTCCACCTCGGCTGGTGAGGTTGCGCAGCGCAGAGCTGTTCTGGAAGTGATTCTGTAGCGCGCTGGTGTAGCCCGGGACCTGACGCTGCAGCCCGTCGGTGAGGTTGAAGGCGATCGCGCCCGCGAGCAGCACCATGATCACCCCGGTGGCCAGGCGCACGCCTTGGGCGCGGCGACGCAGCACGCCGACGCGACGGACCAACGCGTCGCCGGCGAGGGCCAGTACGAGCAGCGGGATCCCCACTCCGATGCCGAAGGCCACGGTGAGGATGACTGCACCGAAACCGATGGCGTGCGATGCCCCGACGACCGCGATGGTCGCCAGCACCGGGCCGGCACAAGGAACGAAAACTAGTCCGAGGCCAAGGCCGAGCACCAGACCGTTGTTGTCCGGATTCACGGCACGCCCCCGACTCAGCCGGGAAAACGGACGCTCGAGCAGGTCGCCCAACCGCGGGAGGATCAGGCTCAGCCCGATGATGACGAGCACCACGATGCCGATGTTGCGGAGCAGGTCCTGCGGCAGGTGCAGAGCCCTGAGCAACAACGATCCCAACAGCGTCGAGACGCTGAAGCTGATGACGAGCCCGGCGACCACGCCGTACGGACGCCGGGAACGTCTGCGCTTCCCGACGAAGTCCGC
>JBDTFN010000142.1:0-5255 GCA_039937915.1 Jatrophihabitans sp.
ATCGTCCCCCAGACCATGAATCGGATGGTCGCGTTCATCCGGCCGAGCAGGTGTGGCGGGCACAGCCCCTGCCGGAAGCTGACCTGGGTGATGTTGTAGACGACACCGGCAGCCCAGAACAGGATCGAACCCACCGCGAGCAGACCCAGCGTCCAGTTGCGCTCCAGGAACGGGTAGATGAACATCGGGACGCCGAAGATCAGCGCGGTCACCCAGATGGTCGGGCCCTGTCCGATTCGGCGGGTGATACGCGCCGCGGTCAACGAACCGATGAGCCCACCGATCGCAGGTAGGGCCGCGAGTCCCCCGATCGCTGCGGGAGCGAGGTGCAGTTCGCGCGCCAGCAGGACATAGAGCACCGAGAACGTCATCGAGGTGAACAGGTTGCCCGATCCGGTGCACACAGCGATGGCGCGCAGCATCCGGTTGCTCAGGACAAACCTCAGCCCCTCGGCGATCTCCCGGCCGAGGTGTCGATCGGGCTTGCGGGCAGGCTTCGGCACCCGGGTCTTGATCGAGGCAACCCAAATCGCCGACCACAGAAAGCTCAGGGCGTCGATCAGGACTGCGTAGGGGGCGGTCAGCACCTGGATCATCAGTCCGCCCAGGCTGGGGGCGGCGACCTGCGCGACCGACTCGCTGGCTTGCAGTTTCGAGTTGCCCTCGACGAGGTCGGCTCGCGGCACCAGTTCGGGCAGGTAGGACTGGTAGGCCACGTCGAAGAAGACGGTGCTGACGCTCACCAGCAGCGCCACGACGTACAGCTGCCCGATCGTGAGAACACCGAACGCCTGGGCGATCGGGACCGAGGCCAGCGCGACCGCCCGGATGAGGTCGTTCACGACGAGCACCCACCGGTAACGCATGCGATCTACCCAGGCACCGGCCGGCAGGCCCACGAGCAGAAACGCCAGCGATTCGAAGACGGCTAGCAGGCTGACCTCGAAGGTACTTGCGTGCAGGACCAGGATCGCCACGAGCGGGAGCGCGATCTGGCTGACGAACGTGCCGAACTGGCTGACAGTCTCGCCGATCCACAGTCGACGGAAGTCGTGGTGGTGCCACAGGCCCCCACGTCGCCCCCCTGCCACGGAGGACAGCCTGCGCCAGTGATTGAGACCTGTCAATCACTTATCGCTACGCTGGCCGGGTGACCGCACGACGCGACGCGACCGACGCCGAGGCCAAGGCGCTGGCGTCCTCGCTACGGCTGCGGATCCTGCGGGTATGCCTGCGCGAAGGGCACACGAACAAAGACATTGCGGCCGTGCTCGGTCGCGACCCGGCCAGCGTGCTGCACCACGTGCGCACGCTCGTCCGCACCGGATTCCTCGAAGCGTGCTCAGAGCGTCGCGGCGCCCGGGGAGCACGGGAGATCCCCTACGTCGCGACCGGGAAGTCTTGGCGCATCAGCACTCCCGCACAGGACCGCGCGATGCTCGATACCTTCCTGGAGGAGGTCGCTCTAGCGCCGGCCGACCAACTGGACTCCGCCCGGCTCGGACTTCGACTGCCCGCCGCAGACATGGCGGAGCTGCGCACCCGCCTCCAGGAGCTGCTAGACGAGTTCGCGGCGCGTCCCGACGACCCCGATGCCGCGCCTTGGTCGATGTTCCTGATGATCCATCCCGACCCGAACCGCTCCGACCCTGCCGCCGAACAAAAACCCGGCCCGCCCGGTTGAGTGGTCCGAATCTGCGCGAGTGGCCCGAGATTTCGGACCATTAGCTACGGAAACGGACCACTCAACGCGCGGGGCGGACCGGGCATTCGAGCAGTGATGACTCCTACCGAGCAGCGGTGCCCTCGGTGTAGTCGTCGTCTGAGGTGACCCAGCTCATCAGGCCACGCAGCTTGCGGCCGGTGTCCTCGATCGGGTGGGTCTCACCCTTCTTGCGCAACGCGGCGAACTCCGGTGCCCCGGCGTCCTGGTCGGCGATGAATCGCTCGGCGAACTTGCCGGTGACGATGTCGGCGAGAACGGCCTTCATGTTCTCCTTCACCCGCTCGTCGATGACCCGCGGGCCGGAGACGTAATCGCCGTACTCGGCGGTGTCTGACACCGACCAGCGCTGCTTGGCGATGCCGCCCTCATACATCAGGTCGACGATGAGCTTGAGCTCGTGCAGGCACTCGAAGTAGGCGATCTCCGGGGCGTAGCCGGCTTCGGTCAGCACCTCGAAGCCGTACATGACCAGCTGCGATGCGCCACCGCACAGCACGGCCTGCTCACCGAACAGGTCGGTCTCGGTCTCCTCGGTGAAGGTGGTCTCGATGGCTCCGGCGCGGGTGCCACCGATGCCCTTCGCGTAGGACAGCGCGAGCGCCTTGGCGTTGCCCGACGGGTCCTGCTCGACGGCGATCAGAACGGGCACGCCCTTGCCGTCGACGAACTGGCGTCGGACGAGGTGTCCCGGGCCCTTGGGCGCGACCATGGCGACGTCGACGTTCGCCGGAGGCACGATGTAGCCGAAGCGGATGTTGAAGCCGTGGCCGAAGAAGATCGCGTCGCCGTCCTTCAGGTTCGGCTCGATCGAGTCCTTGTACAGCTTGCGCTGCGCCGGGTCGGGCGCGAGCACCATGATCAGGTCGGCCTCGGCCGACGCCTCGGACGGGGTCAGTACGCGCAGTCCCTCGTCCTCGGCCTTGGCCCGGCTCTTCGAGCCCTCAGGCAGTCCGACCCGGACATCGACGCCCGAGTCGCGTAGCGACAGCGCGTGCGCGTGCCCCTGGCTGCCGTACCCGAGCACGGCCACCTTGCGGCCCTGCACGATCGACAGGTCTGCATCGTCGTCGTAGTAGATCTCCACGGCCATCGGTTCGAGTTCCTCTTCCTCTGTGGGTTATCTGGGGTGCTTGCGGTTACGCGGTGCGCTCGACCGAGCGCAACGCCGCCTGAGTCATCGAACGGTGGCCGCGCCCGAGCGCGACCATGCCGGACTGCACCATCTCGCGGATGCCGAACGGCTCGAGCATCTTCAGCATCGCCTCGAGCTTGTCCGGACGACCAGTGAGCTCGACGGTGAGTACCTCGGGCCCGACGTCGGCGATCTTGGCCTTGAACAGCTCCACGACCTGCAGCACGTCGCGGCGGTTGGTGTCGTCCGCGCGGATCTTGACGAGCAGCAGTTCGCGCTGGACCGCCTGCTTCTCTTCGAGTTCGACGATCTTGATGACGTTGATGAGCTTGTTGAGCTGTTTCGTCACCTGTTCGAGGATCGCGTCCTCGACGCTCACCAGGATCGTGATGCGCGAGATTTCGGGATGCTCGGTGGGGCCGACCGCCAACGACTCGATGTTGAAGCCACGGCGCGCGAACAGGCCAGCGACGCGGGTCAGGACGCCGGGCTTGTTCTCGACCAGAACCGACAACGTGTGCTTGCTCATCACTCGTCCCCTTCGAACGCGGGGCGAATATCGCGGGCAGCCTGGATCTCGTCGTTACTGGCGCCGGCAGCGACCATCGGCCACACCATGGCGTCCTTGCCCACGGTGAAGTCGACGACGACAGGCTGGTTGTCGATCGCCATGGCCTTCTCGATGGTGGCGTCCACATCCTCCTTCGTCTCACAGCGCAACCCGACGCAGCCGAGCGCGTCCGCGAGCTTCACGAAGTCAGGGATGCGGTGCTCATGCGTGCCGAGCCCGGTCTGGCTGTACCGCTTCTCGTAGAACAGGGTCTGCCACTGGCGGACCATGCCGAGGTTGCCGTTGTTGATGACCGCGACCTTGATCGGGATGCCTTCGATCGCGCACGTCGCGAGTTCCTGGTTGGTCATCTGGAAGCAGCCGTCGCCGTCAATGGCCCACACCAGCTTGTCCGGACAGGCGACCTTCGCGCCCATCGCGGCCGGCACCGAGTAGCCCATCGTCCCGGCACCCCCGGAGTTGAGCCAGGTGTAGGGGTTCTCGTAGCTGATGAACTGGGCCGCCCACATCTGGTGCTGACCGACGCCCGCGGCGAAAATCGTCTCCGGCCCGGCGATCTTGCCCAGTCGCTCGATGACGTACTGCGGGGCCAGGGAGCCGTCGGTGGGTTCGTCATAACCCAGCGGGTAGGTGTCGCGCCACTGGTCGACCTGACGCCACCACCCGGTGAGGTCCGCCCGGTGCCCGGCGTCGAACTCGGCCTCGATAGCAGGCACGAGTTCGAGCAGCACCTCGCGCACATCGCCGACGATCGGGACGTCGGCGGCGCGGTTCTTGCCGATCTCGGCCGGGTCGATGTCGGCGTGGATGATCTGGGCGTGCGGCGCAAACGTGTCCAGCTTGCCGGTCACCCGATCGTCGAACCGGGTCCCGAGCGCGATGAGCAGGTCTGCCTTCTGCAACGCGGTCACGGCTGACACCGAACCGTGCATACCTGGCATGCCCAGGTGCTGGCGGTGGCTGTCCGGGAAGGCTCCACGCGCCATCAGTGTGGTGACGACCGGAATACCGGTCAGATCCGCCAACTGGCGCAGTTCGGCGGTGGCCCGTCCCTTGAGCACGCCGCCGCCGATGTAGAGGACCGGACGCCGGGCCGCGGCGATCATCCGCGCGGCCTCTCGAATCTGCTTGCCGTGCGGCCGCGTGACGGGATGATAACCAGGAAGATCAATCTTCGGCGGCCACTCGAAGCCGGTGGTCAGCTGGAGAACGTCCTTGGGGATGTCGACCAGGACCGGGCCGGGCCGGCCGGTCGAGGCGAGGTGGAAAGCCTCGGCGATCGCCTGCGCGACCTCGCCAGGGCTCTGCACCAGGAAGTTGTGCTTGGTGATCGGCAGTGTGATGCCGGAGATGTCGGCTTCCTGGAAGGCGTCGGTACCGATCGAGGCCCGTGCCACCTGACCGGTGATGGCCACCATCGGCACCGAGTCCATATAGGCGTCAGCGATCGGCGTCACCAGGTTGGTCGCGCCGGGGCCGGACGTGGCGATGCAGACACCGACCCGGCCGGAGGCCTGCGCATAACCCTCGGCCGCGTGCCCGGCGCCCTGCTCGTGCCGAACCAGGATGTGGCGGACCTTCGTCGAGTCGAACAACGGGTCGTACGCCGGGAGGATCGCGCCACCCGGGATGCCGAAGACTACGTCCGCGCCGACCATTTCGAGGGAGCGAACCAGGGCCTGTGCGCCGGTGATGGTCTCCTCGGTCATGGGTCATGCCTCTCTGCGGAGCGTTCGGGTGTCGGTCGTGCCCATGCATCGTGTCAGCGCAACAAAAAACCCCTCGTGCCGGGGCACGAAGGGTTAGCGCGTCGCTGGGTCGAAAAA
>JBDTFN010000143.1:0-13552 GCA_039937915.1 Jatrophihabitans sp.
CGCCACCCGGTCGGCCAGCCGGCGCGAGGCGTCCAGACCGGCCTGGAGATAGCCGTACGGTCCGGTCTGACCCATCACGACGCCGTACACGCTCACCACCTTGCCCGCGATCACGCGACGCGTTCGGAACATGAAACAGCCACCGGACTGTGACATCGAACCGGTCTTGATACCCACGAAGCCGGCGTGGCGCAGCAGCGTGTCGGTGTTGTAGACGCGTCCGGCGACCGGGATCCAGTAGGAGGACTGCTGCGCCATGATGCGGATGAAGTTGATCCAGATGGTGGCCTGGGCCAGCAGCACTTGGTCGCCCGGGGTGGATTGCGTGCTCGCCTCGAAACCGCTCGGATCGGTATAGGTCGTTTGCCTCATGTGCAGTGACCGTGCCGTCGAGTTCATCAGCGCGACGAACTTCGTGACCGATCCCGAGACGCGGCGCGCGAGCATGATTGCGACGTTGTTGGCCGAGGGCAGGAGCAGAGCCGCGAGGGCTTGGCGCTCGGTGAGTCGCTCACCCCGCGCGACCGGGACGGTCGACTCGCCGCGACTCACGCGCCAGGCTCGGTCGTTGACGTCGAGTTGCGTCACGACCATGGTGAAGCCGTTCGCACCGATGGCGAGCGGGAACCGCCACAGGACCGCGTACGCGGTCATTACCTTGGCCATCGAGGCGATCGGTGCCTTGTGGGCGTGCGGGCTGCTGCGGACCGTCGCCGGTGCGCCCAGGGCGTACGCGGCCTGGCCCTGCGACGGCCAGACGGTGGACGTCGAGTGCTGAGCCGGTGCCGCGCCCGCCCCGGCGTCCAACACGGGGGCGACACCGACGAGCAGGACCAGGACGAGGACGGACAGTGCGATGCGCATCCGCAGATCATGGACGCGAGTGGCCCTGTTCGGCCAGGGTCCTTCGCACCGTCACCGTCGACACTGCCGCACGACAACCCGGACCGGCCGTACCGAACGGCCCGGTCCGGTCAGCCAGAGCCCGGGCTCGAGGACCGTCTCGACCGTTCGGTCTGCCTGCGCATCATCGGTGGGCACGACCTCGGCGGCTTCCATCGTCACCGCGTCGAATGGCGATCCGGGCGACCGTACGACGAGGGTCGCGCCACGGCCGACGATCAACCTCTCGAGCCCGGACGCGAGCGCGTCGAACGCGCGCCGCTCACGCTGCGAACGCTCGGAACTCGTCGGCCACGCTTTCCAGGCCTAGCTTCTCGACCAGGCCGTGCGTCGGCTCGTCGAGCGGTACCGCGGTGTCCCGCGCGGCGTCGACCTGCGCGTCCGCCAGGGCCACCTCGGTGCGTGCCCGGTCCCCCGGGGCCACCTATCGCGTCACCCGTTTGCATCCCCACGGCACGACCAGGGTGGTCGCAAGGACCGGCGCGACCCGGGTCGAGGACGGGGGAGCGCCACCTGGACCCGGCCTCCCGAACTACGCCGTCGTCGCTCTCCGGCCGGGTCGGTGCTCAGAAGAGGCCCGGACGGGCTCGGCTTCGGTCCCGCCAGCCACCCCATCCCAACCGCCGAGCGCGCGGCCCGAAGTGACCGCGATGAGTGCAGTCGATGAGCACTCGATCGAGGCGCCGATGGGCGTCGTCGCGGTACGGCAGTCCGACGGTGCGGTCGTGATCAGTTGGACGGGCCCACCGCAGGCCGAGTTCAAGGTTTCCCGACAGACGGGGGAAGGACGGTGGCAGGTGGTCGGACGTACCCGGCACCGACAGATTGAGGACGGTGGGGCTCCGGCCACCGGCCGGGTGCCCGTCTACGCGGTCACCGCCCGACGAGAAGGGACGGTGTCGAACGAGGCGCACTCCGACGGTGCCGCTCAGCGTAGGTAGCCGAGCCCTGACGTTGTTCTACGGGCGTAGTGCAACGTCGACCTGGTACCCGCTGCGGAGTCAGTGCGCGTCGAAATGCTGCTGACGCCAAGCCTCGTAGATCGCGATGGCTGCGGAATTGGACAGGTTCAGCGAGCGTCGACCCGGCAGCATCGGGATCCGTACACGCTCGGTGATGTGGGGGTCGCGGAGCACCTCTGCGGCCAGGCCGGTCGGTTCGGGCCCGAACATCAGGGCATCGCCGTCGGCGTAGCTGATGTCGGTGTAGATAGTCGTGGCCGACGCCGTGAACGCGTAGGTGGCCGCGGGCGCCTTCGGCCACAGGTCGGCCAGCGATGCGTGGACAGTGACGTGGGCGAGGTCGTGGTAATCGAGGCCGGCTCGTCGTAGTTTCGCGTCCTCGAGATCGAAGCCGAGCGGTTCGATGAGGTGCAGGTGGGCGCCGGTCACGGCAGCAAGGCGAATCGCGTTGCCAGTGTTCCCGGCGATGCGCGGCTCGACGAATACGATGTGAAACACACTCAACCGTAGTGCGGCCGCCGCAGCCCTGCCACGCGCGGACCGGATGGGTACCGACCCGGGCTGTGCCGCTCTTAAGGTCGGGTGGCATTCTCGGGGCTGATGTCCGCACTCACCGACACCCTCGCCGTCCGAACGTCGCTCGATGATGCCCAGGTCGACCACATTGCGCGTCTGGTGGGGGAGTGGCAACTCCTCGCCGACCTCGCGTTCGCGGATCTGCTGCTCTGGGTGCCGATTGCCGTTCCGTCCTCGGAGGCCGGCAGCGTCCCAGGTTTTCTCTGCGTCGCGCAGTGCCGTCCCACCACCGGGCCGACCGCGTATCAACATGACCAGGTCGGGGTGGTGCTCCAGGGCAACCGGGTGGCGCCGCTGCGCATCGCGTTCTCCGAGGCCAGAATCTTCCGTGAGGTCGACCCGGACTGGGACGGCGACCTGCCCATCCGGCGCGAGGCGATCCCCGTGCGACACGGCGAGGACGTCATCGCGGTGATCGGCCGCGACGCCAACCTGGCCAGTGTCCGGACGCCGAGCCAGTTGGAACTGGTGTACCTGCAAAGTGCCGCCGATCTGGCCGGCATGGTCGCCGACGGCACCTTCCCGGCCCCTGACTCGCGTCTGGAGGAGGGCGCGGGCCCCCGGGTAGGGGATGGTCTTGTCCGGCTCGAACCCGACGGCACGATCATCTATGCGAGCCCGAACGCGGTCTCAGCGTTCAGTCGGCTCGGGGTGACCGGTGCCGTGCTCAGCGAGCCGATCGACGCACTCACCAGCACCGTTGCCGACGATCCGTTCGACGCCAGCGACCTCGCCGCCGCCATAGCCGACGCGATCGACGGCGGGCATCCGGCCAGTATCGAGGTGGAGGGTGGCGGCGCGATCATCTTGTTCCGCGCCTGGCCGCTGCGCCCCCGGGGCGAAACGCTCGGGGCGCTGCTGCTCATGCAGGACGTCACCGAGCTCCGTCGACGCGACCGCCAGATCATGAGCAAGGACGCGACGATTCGCGAGATCCACCATCGGGTGAAGAACAACCTGCAGACGGTGGCTGCGCTGCTGCGGCTGCAGGCTCGTCGCGTGGCCGCGCCTGAGGCCCGCTCCGCGCTCGAGGAGTCGATGCGAAGGGTCAGTTCGATTGCCCTGGTGCACGAGACCCTCTCGAGCTCCATCGACGAGACGGTCGAGTTCGACGGGATCGTCGACCGATTGCTCGGCATGCTCTCCGACGTCATGGGCTCGACCGCGCGGGTCGAGATGCATCGGGAGGGTTCGTTCGGCGAGGTACCAGCTGAGGTCGCGACCGCGCTCGTGCTCGTTCTTACCGAACTCGTTCAGAACGCGATCGAGCATGCTTTCCCTGACGAGCGCCACGGATCGGTGACGGTGCTGGCGCAACGGATCCGCGGGCAACTGACCGTCCGAATCCGGGATGACGGGGTAGGCCTGCCCGAGGGGTTCTCGGGAGTGAAATCTGATCGTCTGGGACTACAGATCGTCAACACGCTCGTGTCGACGGAGTTGAACGGAGAAGTGGAATTTCGGCCGAACGACGAGAGCCAGGGCGCCTGTGCGGTGCTGTCGATGCCGTTGGCGCGCCGACCGCGAAGCGTGTGAGCGTTGTCCGAGGTCAGGAGTAAATTCGCGGGCTGCCGTCAGGCGAGCCGGGCGCGGGCACGTGCGTTTCGGCGCTTCAGCGCACGACGTTCGTCCTCGGACAGTCCGCCCCACACTCCGGCGTCCTGACCCGATTCCAAAGCCCAAGTGAGACAATCCTGAATGACGGGACAGCGTCGGCAGACTGCTTTCGCCTGCTCAATCTGCATGATCGCCGGTCCCGTGTTCCCGATGGGGAAGAACAGCTCCGGGTCCTCGTCACGGCATATCGCGTGGTGCCGCCAGTCCATGGGTGAATGTCTCCTCACTAGGGCGCGGGGCTCGGCTTGGTTCGCCGACCCGCCCACGCTTGTGAATCCTTTCACGAGCTAGCGCAGTGTTTCAAGGCAACGGCGACGAAGGTCACCCAGGCCCAGAGCGCTCGAACGTGTGCTTCCAATGGTTTCGGCGCACCCGATCCGTCCCGCGTTACTGCCTTGCGGCGCGATCGCGGCCCGATTTCGGAGAGTCCGACTCCCGGCGACGGTACGCGCCAGATGTGCTCGGGTCGAGTGGAAAGGCCAAGGCTACGGAACAATTAAGGCTTTTCGCCGCCGGCCCCGACGATCGAGATCGCGTTTGGGACCGACCCGAAGGTCACTTTCTCCCGGAAATCCAGCGCGTCGCCGTCGACCTGGAAGGGAAGCGACTCGTCGGCAATGACGGTGATGTGGTCCAGGTCATGCGCGACGAATGCCCCGAACTTTCCGATCTTGGGACGGTGTCCGGACAGCCGCGCCATGCTCACGAGCATGCCGACGCTGCCCATCCTGCGCCGCGCGTACACGGCCAGACCGGTCTCGAACGTCACGTGTGGGGTCGGTCGAAGCGGGCGGCTCCCGACGTAGGTCCACGGGTCGGAATTGGTCACGATCGCGAAATAGATGTCGTCGTAGCGCGTGCCGTCGGACAATTCGACGTGCAATTTGGGGTGCCGGCGATCCGAGGTCAGGAACTCTTTCACGCCCACCAGTGAGTAGAGGATGTGTGTCGATTTCTTGCCCTGCCGGCGCTTGCGCTCGACGCCGTGCACTATCGCTGCGTCGAAACCGAGGCCGGCGGCGAAGCAGAAGTACCGATCGTCGGCGATGCCCATGCTGACCTTGCGCCGCTCACCGGAGCGCAGCCCCTCCAGCAGCGATCCGGTCGCCTCGATCGGGCCGTTGGGCACGCCGAGGGCGCGGACGAACACGTTCGTCGAACCTGCCGGGACGATGCCGAGCGCCGGGACGCCGTCGTGGACGCCATCGGTGAGTAGGCCGTTGATGACCTCGTTGACCGTGCCGTCGCCGCCCAGCGCGACGACGACGTCGGTACCGGCGCGCATCGCGCGGCAGGCCAGGGCTGCGGCGTGGCCCCGGTGCGCGGTCTCGGCGACCTCCAGGTCGGCCACCCCGGCCAGAGCATTGGCCAGCACGTCGCGCTGGCGTGCGCTCATCGCAGTGGCCCGGGGGTTGGTCACGACCAGTACTCGCACGGTCGGCGAGTTTACGGGACGCAGATATCCTGGCCGGGTGAGTGGTGCCGACAGCGAGACGCGCGACGCACCACGACCGGTTCGCATCGCGTGCGCGCTGCTCGCGGCCGAAGCGCTCGCCCTGGTCGGGCTGGGTGGTTTCGAGGTCTACAGCACGGTCTTCGGGCATCCGAGCGGCGTCCTGCGGGCACTGCTCGGAGCCACGTTCGCGTTCGGCGCCGCCCTGGCCCTGCTCGCCGGCGCGCGCGGACTGATGCGGCTCAACCCTGCTGCGCGCACGCCGATGGTGGTGATCCAGCTGCTGCTGATCCCAGTGTCCTACACCCTGGCCTTCCAGGCCGAACGCGTCGGCTATGGCGGCCCCATCCTGGTCGCCGCGATCAGTGTCATCTACCTGCTGTTCACCCCGCCGGCGCGGGAAGCACTGGATCGCGACCTGACGATCTAGCGGCCCCAACCGGCGTCGCGGTCAGGGTGTGCGGCACGGTTCAGCTTCGCCGACGCCGCGGTTCGGGTGGCGGCTCCGGAGCGCCGAGACTTTCCCGCAGTCGGCGCAGCCCTCGCGCGACGAGGCGCGACACCTGCATCTGGGATACGCCGACGATGGCCGCGATCTCGGTCTGGGTCTTGTTCGCGACGAAGCGCAGAAGCAGGATCTCGCGCTCGGCCTCGGGCAGCTTCGCGATCACCTTGCGCAGCATCGCGCGCTGCTCGACCTGCTCGAAGCCCTCGTCCACGATGCCGAGCATCGGGTGTTCCGGGACGCTCTCGCCGGGTGCGGCCAGCACGTCGATGGGTACCCCGGAGTAGGCGCGCGCGGCGTCCAGAGCCTCGAGCACGATCTCCTCGTCGACCTCGATCCGCGCCGAGATCTCCGGGACGGTGGGGGCCCGACCGAGCTCCTGGCTCAGATCAGCCCGGGCGGCGTTCAGCGTGGTCTGCAGCTCCTGGGCCCGGCGCGGAACGTGGATGAGCCATCCGGTGTCGCGGAAGTGTCGTTTGATCTCGCCGAGGATGGTCGGGGTCGCGTAGGTGGAGAACTCGAGTTTGCGCTCGGGGTCGAAGCGGTCGATTGCCTTGATGAGTCCGATGGCGCCGACCTGGACGAGGTCGTTCATGGGTTCGTTGCGGCCGGAGAAACGGCGCGCGAGGTAGACGACGAGCGGCATGTGCTGCTCGACGAGTTCGTCGCGCAGGGACTGCCGGCGTGGGTCGTCCTCGGTAAGTGAGTGCAGCCGGGCGAGCGCAGCGGCCGCCTGACCGTGGTCGCGTGCGGGTTTGGCCGGCTTGGCCGATGCGGTCACTGCGGGGCCACTTCGCGTTTCTTGCTGACCGAGATCACGAGGCGATCCTCGCTCGCACTGACGTCGACCTCGGAGGCGAGGGCGCCGAGCACCGTCCAGGCGAAGCCGTCGCGGTCGGGTTCGGCGGGGCCGGCCGTCGCGACGCTGGTGTGGACGCGCAGCTCACTCTGCCCCACCTCGAAGCGGGCATCGAGGGTGGCGGAGGCAGTGGCGTGGGGGAGGAGCAGGGCGCATGCCTCGTCGACGGCGAGGCGCAGGTCCTCGATGTCGTCGATCGTCAGGTCGCATCGGGCAGCCAGGCTGGCGGCAGTCAGGCGCAGGGTGGAGACGTAGACGACGTCGGCCGGCGTCCGGACCTCGATGACGTCGACGTCGGTGTCTGGCTGTTCGAGGGTGCTCATGTCGTCGTCCTCAACTCTGGGTGGCGGGGTTCGCGAGGTTCCATCCGCGCAGTGCGGGGGTACCGTACTGCGCACTCAGCACCGAAGGGGCCGCGGTGCCGAGAAGCAGGTGCGCACCGCCGGAGACCGGCATCCCGATCCAACGGGCGCCCAGTGCGCGACTGAAGTGCCCGTGCCCGACGAGTACGACCGGGCCCTCGGCCAGGTGGGTGCTGACGCGGGTCAGGAGTCGGTCGGCACGGTCGCGGACCTGCTGCACGGATTCGCCGCCGGGACAGCCATGCGTCCAGACGGTCCAATCCGGTTCCTCGGTGCGGATGTCGTCAGTCGTACGTCCTTCGTATTTGCCGTAGTCCCACTCGGCGAGGTCCTCAGTCACCTCGTCCACCGTCAGCCCGGCCAGGCGCGCGGTCTCGGTCGCCCTGCGCCGAGGGCTGCTGAGGACGAGGACGGGGCGAACGTCGTCCATCAGGTCGTGGACGGCCGCGGCCTGCCGCTCACCGGGCTCGGTCAGCGGGAGGTCGGTGCGTCCGGTGTGCTGCCCCGACACGCTCCATTCGGTCTCGCCGTGCCGCAGGATCCAGAGCTCGGTGTCATCGCCGAGCGTGACGCCGCTCGGCACGCTGAAGGCCGACCCCTGATCGGAGTCGGCCTTCGACGTCGTCATGGATGGAACCCGTGATGGATCAGGCGGCCTTCTTGGTCTCCCAGAAGATGCGGTCGATCTCCGCGATCTGATCGAGCAGGTCCTGGCCCTTGGCGGGGTCGACCTCGCCCTTGCCGCCGGCGGCACCGGCCGCCTTGGTGGCCTTGTTGAACAGGTCGTGCAGCTCCGGGTACTTCTCGAAGTGCGGCGGCTTGAAGTAATCGGTCCACAGGACCCAGAGGTGATGCTTGACCAGCTCGGCGCGCTGCTCCTTGATGAGCAGGGCGCGCGTGCGGAAGACCGGGTCCTCGTTGCCCTGGTACTTCTCCATGATCGCCTTCACCGACTCGGCCTCGATGCGGGCCTGCGCGGGGTCGTAAACACCGCAGGGCAGGTCGCAGTGGGCGTGCGCGACAGTGGCCGGGGCGGATGAGATCGAACGGAACAGACGCATAGTCTTTGACCTCCAGATGGTGCAACGGATGCACGAAGCGGGTTGCTTCGGACCCTACTCCTGAGAAACTGCCCGGCCGAAGGGTGTTGGTATCACCGTGAGACGCCCGCGGTCGATGATCTTCAGGGTGGCCGTGTCCGGCCCGTCGATGGTCCCGACCCTGCGCTCCGGTGACGTCGTGCTGGCCGTTCGCCGTCGGCGGGTCCAGCCCGGTGATGTCGTCCTGGCGCGGTACCGCTCGATGCCCGACCGATTGGTGGTCAAGCGCGTCGAGCGTAGCGACGATCGCGGCTACCGGCTCGTGTCGGACAACCCGTACGCCGGAGGGGACAGCGCGCGTCACGGCGTGGCCGATGTCGAGGCGCAGGTCCTGCTCCGGCTTGCACCAGGGCGTCCCCAGCGCGTGCGCTGAGTCATACTCACGCCTCGAAGGCGCACCGAGCGGTATTCGCGCTAGCCACCGCGTGACAGAATCGGGAAACGGGCGAACCCCGCTTCCCGAGCACCTGCGCCGTAACCTGGCCGGGGACACATCGACCGAAGATGGAGCAGTCGTGGGGTTCGATCCGGACAGTGCGGTCTTTCGCGCTCACGTGGGCGGCAAGCTCACGATCAGCAGCACGATGCCGCTCGTCGATCGTGAGTCGCTGTCTATCGCCTACACCCCAGGGGTGGCCGAGGTCTGCACGGCCATCGCCGCTGACATCACCCTGGCGCATGAGTACACCTGGCGTTCACGACTAGTCGCGGTGGTCAGCGACGGAACCGCGGTGCTCGGCCTGGGCAACATCGGTCCGGCCGCCGCCCTGCCGGTGATGGAGGGCAAGGCCGCCCTCTTCCGGGAGTTCGCCGGCCTCAACGCCGTTCCGATCGTGCTCTCGACCACGGACACCGACGAGATCGTCGAGACCGTCGAGCGCATCGCGCCCTCCTTCGGCGGTATCAACCTCGAGGACATCTCGGCTCCGCGCTGCTTCGAGATCGAGGCACGCCTGCGTGATCGACTGGACATCCCGGTGTTCCACGACGACCAGCACGGCACCGCGATCGTCGTCCTGGCCGCCCTGCGCAACGCCGCGACGGTGACCGGACGGACGCTGGGTGATCTGCGCGTGGTGGTCTCCGGCGCCGGAGCGGCCGGGGTGGCGTGCACCAACATCCTGCTCGCGGCCGGCATCGGCGACATCGCAGTGGCCGACTCCAGGGGAATCGTCCACGTCGGTCGCCACGACCTGTCCAGCGTCAAGACCGAACTCGCGCGGACCACCAACCGCTCCGGACTGACCGGATCGATCTCCGATGCGATGGTCGGCGCCGACGTCTTCCTCGGCCTCAGCGCCGGACGGGTGCAGGAGTCGGTCGTGGCCACCATGGCGCCGAATTCGATCATCTTCGCCCTCGCCAATCCCGACCCCGAGGTCGACCCAGCGGTCGCGCACCGGCACGCCGCGATCGTCGCCACCGGGCGTAGTGACTACCCCAACCAGATCAACAACGTGCTCGCGTTCCCCGGTGTGTTCGCGGGCGCGTTCGACGCCGGCGCAACGACCATCACCGAGAACATGAAGCTCGCCGCGGCCGCCGCACTGAGCGATGTCGTCGCCGAGGCGCTTGCTCCGGACCACATCGTCCCGACACCCTTCGACTCACGCGTGGCCGCTGCAGTGACGGCGGCGGTTGCCCGTCAGGCCGTGCTCGACGGCGTCGTGCGGGTCTCGGCCACACGCTGAATCCTGAGCGGGGTCGCGTCCGGCGTGTCGTCCCGGCGCTGATGCGGCGTCGGTGGCCACCTGGCGTCAGGACGTCGCGGTCATCAGACCGTTCTTGATCGTGATCTTCTGCCCGGGGTGGATGAGATCCGGGTTCGCGCCGATGACGGCCTTGTTCTGCTTGTAGAGATCGCCGTAGCCGTGCAGCGCGAACCACCGTGCGATGACGTATAGGTTGTCGCCGCGCTGCACGGTGTAGGTGAGCGTTTTGCGGGGGGCCTTCTTCGACGGACGGTCGTTCGCAACCGGAGACATCGAAGCGCTCGGCACCGTGCCGGTGCTGGCTGCGGGAACGCTCGTTGCGGCGGTCCTGGTCGACTTCGCCGCTGGCTCCGCGACGGAGAGAGTGCTGTTGCTCGTGGGCGCTCCGGAGGCCGTCGCGGAGTCCGTGTTCGTGGTGGCGTCGGTGGGCACGGACGCGGAGGAAATCGGTTGGCCGGCAGCGGTGCGGTTCGAGTTGCTGTTGTCGTCGTTGACAAGGACCAGTGCGACGACCGACGCGACGATCATGACCAGCACCAAGGTGAGCATGACGGCGAACCGTCCCGTTCCGAGTCCTGATCGGTGTTGTTGAGACATGAGCCGAGCCCCCGAACTGCGTCTGCGGATATCGCCTACCTGCTCCCTATTCGTAATCGACCGCCCAGTCGGTTCCGAATCACGGGTATCGGGGCGAACCTGAACTCACGATGACCCGGCTGTCATGCTGACGCGGTGTCGCACCGGAGGCTGTCGAGAAGGCTGACGCAGCTGTACCTGGGGTTGTGGCTCTACGGCCTGTCCGGGGCGTTGCTGGTGCGCTCGAAGCTTGGCCTGGACCCCTGGGACGTGCTGCACCAGGGCATTGCCGGGCGTAGCGGTTTCGCGATTGGCACCATCGTGATCTTCGTCGGCGCTGCGGTGCTGCTGCTGTGGATCCCTCTGCGTCAATGGCCGGGGCTGGGGACGATCAGTAACGCCGTCCTGGTCGGGGTCTCGTTGAACGTCTCCTTGCAGATGCTGCCGCTCGACGCGCGGTTGTGGGTGCGGGTGGTCGAGATGGCCGGTGGGATCGCGTTGTGCGGGGTCGCCACCGGCATGTACATCGGGGCCAACATGGGTCCTGGGCCGCGCGATGGGCTGATGACCGGTCTTGCCAGGCGCACCGGGCGATCCATCCGACTCGTGCGGACGGGCATCGAGGTCACCGTTCTGGTGGTCGGCTGGATCCTGGGCGGCACGGTCGGCATCGGAACGGTCCTGTTCGCGGTAGCGATCGGTCCGCTCGCACAGGTCTTCCTGCCGCTGTTCGACGTCCGGACGAACCGGGTCGATCCACCGACCGACGTACTGGACGCCCCGCTCGCGTCGTGACGGCGACTACTCCTCGTCCTCGTCCTCGTCATCGCGGGCCAGCCACGTCGCGAGCCGGTCGATCGCGGTCTCGAAATCGGGGTTCTGATCCACAAAGGCCTGCAGGCGGTCGGCGAGCCACTCCAGGCTGACCTGCTCCTCGCCCCGTCTCGAGACCAGTTCCTCGATGCCTCGGTCGGTGAAGTACACCGTCTACGCCTCCTGACGTTGCGTTGGTCGATCGGCTGGGTACGTGACGCCGAGTTGGTGTCGCGCCTCGTCCAGTACTTCGAGAATCGCGACCGTCTCGTCCAGGGGGACGAGTGGGCTCTCCAACTCCCCGGCCCGAATGCACCGCGCGACCTCGGCAATCTCGCGACGATAACCGTTACCCGGATCCGGTTCACGCTCGATCACCTGGTCGGCCCCGTCGCGGTCGCGAACGACCAGGCGCCGCGCTCGGTGGATGCGCGGCTCGACGCTGATCCAGCCGTGCGTACCGGTAACCAGTCCGGCCAACGGACTGGTCCCGGCGGCACTGGCGTAGATCTGAGCCACCTGGCCATTGCGGTACCCCCACTGGAGTGCGGCGGTGAGATCGGATCCGGTCGGGGCGAGCGAGCCGGTCGCGGCCACCGTGTCCGGATGGCCGAGGAACAACCAGGCGACGTTGACCGGGTAGACGCCGAGGTCCAGCAGCGCCCCGCCGCCCGCCGCGAGGTCGAACAGCCGGTGGCGGGGGTCGTAGTCGAAGTGTCGCGACAGGTCGGCCCGGATGCCGAGCACCTCCCCGATCCGACCGCTGTGTGCGATCTCGACGGCCTGCCGGATCAGCGGATCGAGCCGCGTCCACATGGCCTCCATGCAGAACAGCTGACGGGCGCGGGCCTCGGCGACGACCTCCCGGGCGTGTGCGGCGTTGAGGGTGAACGCCTTCTCGACCAGGACCGCTTTGCCGGCGCGCAATGCCAGAAGCGCGTGCTCATGATGCTGGGCGTGAGTCGTCGCAACGTAGATGACGTCGACGTCCGCGTCGGCCACCAGCTCGGCGTACGAGCCGTAGGAGCGGGCCACGCAGTGCTCGGCGGCGAACGCTGCGGCCCGGTCGCCGTCCCGGGCGCCGACCGCGGTCAGGGTGTTTCCCGGCGTGGCCGCGATGTCCGAGCAGACCGTCGCCGCGATCCCACCCGCGCCGAGGATCCCCCACCGAATCAGGTCCACGGCGACAACCTATCGAGCGTCGGCGGCAGGGGTTAGGCAAAGGCGGTGGCGACGATCTCGCGCTGCTGGGACTCGTGTACCGACATCGAGCCGACCGCAGGGGAGGCCGACGCCCGGCGCGAGGCCAGCATCATCGAGCGTCCACCGAGGTGTTCGGGCAGGTTGAGGGCCATGAAGGGCCACGCCCCTTGGTTGGCCGGCTCCTCCTGGACCCACACGAGGTCGGCGTCGGGGTACTTGGCCAGTTCAGCCCTGATCCCCTCCGCCGGGAGGGGGTAGAGCTGCTCGACTCGCACGATCGCGATGTTGCTCCGCTCGCTCTTCTTCCGTTCGGCGTCGAGGTCGTAGAAGACCTTGCCCGCGCACAGCAGCACCCGCTTGACCGATGCGGCATCAGCGGTGAGGTCGGGCAGTACCGGCTGGAACGTCCCGTTGGTGAAGTCCTCGAGCTGGCTGACCGCGGTCTTGAGCCGCAACAACGACTTCGGCGTCATCGCGATGAGGGGGCGCCGCACCGGCGACAGCCCCTGTCGCCGCAGCAGGTGGAAGTAGTTCGCCGGCGAGGAGCACATCGCAACGGTCATGTTGTTCTCCGCGCAGAGCTGCAGGAACCGCTCGGGTCGCGCGGAGGAGTGATCCGGGCCTTGGCCCTCGTAGCCGTGCGGCAGCAACAGGGTGACGGCCGAGCGCTGACCCCACTTCGCCTCACCGGAGGAGATGAACTCGTCGATGATGGTCTGGGCGCCGTCGACGAAGTCTCCGAATTGCGCCTCCCAGCAGACGAGAGCGTCCGCGCGGGCCACCGAATAGCCGTACTCGAAGCCCATCGCCGCGAACTCCGAGAGCAAGGAGTCATAGGCCATGAACAGCCACGGCTCATCGGTGAGGTCGCGTAGGGGCGTGTACTCGGTCCCGTTCTTGCGGTCGATCAA